>NZ_JBOHCV010000585.1:0-25673 GCF_050698815.1 Streptomyces sp. | reverse complement strand
CCCTAGGCGGCCTGTTGCCACCCCCGTCGCCGCCCCGCGAGGAGCGGCGCCGGCGCCTGGGCGTCCGGCACAGCCGCGGTCGTGACCGGACGGCGATCAGCCATCACTACGATGTCGGCAACGACTTCTACGAGCTGGTGCTCGGCCCGAGCATGGTCTACTCCTGCGCCTACTGGCCCGACGAACTCCCCGGCGAGAAGGCTACGTTGGAAGAGGCGCAGGCCGCCAAGCTCGACCTCGTCTGCCGCAAGCTCTCGCTGCGCCCCGGGCAGCGGCTGCTGGACGTCGGCTGCGGCTGGGGTTCGCTGGTGCTGCACGCGGCACGCGCGTACGGGGTCCGGGCCGTCGGCGTGACGCTCTCCCACGAACAGGCGGTCCACGCACGCAAGCGGGTCGCGGAGGAGGGGCTGACCGACCGTGTGGAGATCCGTGTAGAGGACTACCGCGAGGTGCTCGACGGGCCCTACGACGCCATCGCCTCCATCGGCATGGCCGAGCACGTCGGCAAGGCCCGCTACCGCGCGTACGCCGACGGCCTGTACGCGCTGCTCAAGCCCGGCGGCCGGCTGCTCAACCACCAGATCGCGCGCCGCCCCCTGCGCGACGAATCCACCTACGAGGTCGACGGCTTCATCGACGCCTACGTCTTCCCGGACGGCGAACTGGCGCCGGTCGGGCAGACGGTCGGGGTGCTGGAGGACGCGGGCTTCGAGGTGCGGGACGTGGAGTCGCTGCGCGAGCACTACGCCCTGACGCTGCGCGCCTGGGTCGCCAACCTGGAGTCCGGTTTCCGGCAGGCCGGCCGCCTCGCCTCGCCGGGCCGCGCGCGGGTGTGGCGGCTCTACATGGCCGCCTCGGCGCTGTCCTTCGAGCGCAACCGGCTCGGCGTCAACCAGGTGCTCGCCGTCCGTACGCCCCGCGCCGGTGACTCGGGCCTGCCCCTGCGCCCCCGCGAGTGGCGCGCGCCCTGACGCGGCCGCGCTGAGGACGACGGCCGGCCCCGTACCCCTTCGGTGCGCTCCACCGCGGCACACCGAAGGGGTACGAGCCCCGGGTCCTGGGGCGCCCTAGCCGCCGTCGGTCCCGCCGAGCACCAGTACCTGGATGGCGAGGACGGCGGCGCCGCGGGCCCAGTCGTGGAAGTCGGAGATCTTCGTCTCCAGCGGCACGGGCCCTGCCTGGGGGTGCCGGTGGGAGGCGATGGTGTCGGTGATGGTCCGGCCGGCCACGTCCACCAGCCCCACGCCCTCGCCGGCGAGAACGATCTTCTCGGGGAGGGTGAAGTGCGCGATCTGGGCGAGGAGCACGCCCAGCGCGCGGGCCGCTTCGTCGATGACACGGGATGCGGCGGGGTCCTGCCGGCGGGCGAGTTCGAGAATCTCCTCGAAGCCGACAGCGCTGCCGGTCGCCGCCCGCACCTGGTACTCGATGCTGGGGATGGTCAGCAGGGACGCCGCGCTGCCGCGCCGGCCCTCCGGGGTCAACGGCCCGTTCGGGTCGAGGATCCAGTGCTTTCCCGCCTCGCTCCAGTCCGGTGCGCGGACCTGTTTGCCGCCGATGACCAGTCCGTACCCGATGCCCGCGCCGATCGTGAGGACCGCGAACCGGTCCAGACCGCGGCCCGCGCCGAACCATGTCTCCGACTCGACCAGAGCGGCGACGTCGTTCTCCAACACCACCGGCAGATCCGTGCGCTGCTCGAGCAGCTCCGCGAACGTCACCTCCCGCCAGTGCAGATACGGGGAGTCGACAATCACGGCACGGTCCCGTACCTCACCTCCGATACCGACGCCGACCCCCGCCAGCTGCGGGAATTCGGTGGCGACGGAGCGCACGATCGAGTGAGCGACGTCGGCGACGGCTTCGGGCTCGTGCGTCTCCAGCGGCCTGGTCTCGCGTCGCACGACGGTGCTCTTCAGGGTGGTCACCACCCCGTAGACGGCATCCCCGGTGATCTTCAGCCCGACGAAGTGCCAGGGGTCCGTGACGATGTCCAGGGGCTGGCCGGGACGACCCTGGCCCGCCCCCGTGGCCGGCGGCGCGATCACTTCCAGCAGCAATCCGGAGTCGATCAGCGGCTTCGCCAGGCGGGTGAGGCTGCCGCCGGACATGCCCAGCCGCCGGGCGATCTCGCTGCGGGAGCTGGGGCCCTTGGTCAGGACCTCGATGGCCACCGCCCGCTCGGCGGGGGTCAGCGGTGGCCAACTCGGGACTGAACTGCTCAACAAGGGCCTCCCTGGCGATACATGGGCGCGTGCGGCCCAGCATAAGCCCATTATAACTTCCGGACAGAACTATGCGCGGTGCCATCCGCTCGGAAATCGACGTGAAACAGGGCCTTGACAGCTCCATAACTTCTGCGTTGAAGTAAATCCCGCCGGGACCGATCCTAGAGAGGGGAGCGCCCGTGGCAATCATCAAGTCAGCACCCACGCCGTCACGCCATACCTCCGGCGACAGGCGCATCGCGCTCGTCTTCATCGCCCCGGCGATGCTGGGGTATCTGACCTTCCTCGTCTGGCCGACGCTGCGCGGCGTCTATCTCAGCTTCACCAGCTTCGATCTGCTCTCCGCGGAGAAGTGGGTCGGGCTCGACAACTACCGTCGACTCGTCAACGACCCGGTCTTCTGGGACTCGCTGGGCGTGACCATCCAGTACGTCGTGATCAACATCGGGGTGCAGACGGTCTCAGCGCTGCTGATCGCCGTGCTGATGCACCGGCTCACCAGCTCGACCCTCCTCCGGGGGGTCGTCCTGGCGCCGTATCTCGTCTCGAACGTCGTCGCCGGAATCGTGTGGCTGTGGATCCTCGACACGCAGCTCGGCGTGGGCAACGAGATCATCGAGTGGCTCGGCCTCGACCGGATCGCCTTCTTCGGCGATGCCACCTGGGCGATACCGACGATCGCTCTCGTCAACGTGTGGAGGCACGTGGGCTATACGGCTCTGCTGATCTTCGCGGGGCTCCAGTCCATATCCCCGACCGTCTACGAAGCGGGCCGGGTCGACGGCGCGAGCGAGTGGCGGATGTTCCGCTCCATCACGCTGCCGCTGCTGCGGCCGGTGATGTCGCTGGTTCTGATCATCACTGTCATCGGCTCGTTCCAGGTGTTCGACACCGTCTCGGTCACCACCGACGGACAGCCCGCCAACGCCACCAACGTGCTGCAGCTGTACATCTATGACCTGGCGTTCGACCGCATGCAGTTCGGTTACGCCTCCGCGATCTCGGTCGCGCTGATGCTCGTACTGGCCGCCATCACCGTCGTCCAGTACCGGCTCATGCGGGCCGGTCGGTCGGACCTCGGCTGAGAAGGGAGGAAGCAGTGACGGTAACGACGACGTACACCGGGACCGCAGGCGAGGCGGAGCCCCGCGGGGAGCCGGCAGGCGGGAGAGGCACGCGCCGGCCCCTCTCGTTGGGGCGTGTGCTCGCCTGGGCGGCCATCGCCTTGATCACTCTGGTCACGCTGTTCCCGTTCTACTGGATGCTGAGGACGGCCTTCTCCACGAACACCGCTCTCGCCACGGCTCCGGCTTCACCGCTACCCGTGGACTTCACCCTCGGCGGGTTCCTGCGGGTCTTCGGCCTGCAGAGCACCGAGGAAGCACTCGCGGAGGGAGGTTCTGGAGGCTCGCTCGACTTCTGGCGCTACCTGGCCAACTCCGTGCTGGTCTCCACGCTCGTCACCTTCTGCCAGGTGTTCTTCGCCGCGATGGCCGCGTACGCCTTCGCGCGGCTGCGCTGGCGCGGACGGGACGCGGTCTTCGGGTTCGTGCTGGGCGGTCTGATGATCCCCGCCGTCTTCACGCTGCTGCCGAACTTCGTGCTGATAAAGGAAGCCGGCCTGGTGGACAGCCTGTTCGGCATCACGATGCCGATGGTGTTCATGACGATGCCGTTCGCCGTGTTCTTCCTGCGCCAGTTCTTCCTCAACATCTCCAGTGAGGTGGAGGAGGCCGCGCTGATCGACGGAGCGGGGCGGATCCGTGTCTTCTTCCGGCTGATACTGCCGATGTCCACCGCGCCCATCGCGACGCTGGGCATCCTCACCTACATCACCGCCTGGAACGAGTACTTCTGGCCGCTGATGGTCTCCTACAGCGGCAGTTCGCGGGTGCTCACCGTCGCGCTGAGCATCTTCCGGGCCCAGACACCGCAGACCGGCACCGACTGGGCAGGGCTGATGGCGGCCACCTTGGTCGCGGCTCTGCCCATGGTGCTGCTGTTCGCCCTTCTGGCGAAGCGCATCGTCAACTCCATCGGCTTCAGCGGCATCAAGTGAAGGAGAGTGGGATGGGTACCGCATCACGCGGCGCACGGCGCCGCATGTCGACCACGGCCTGCGCGGTCTCCTTCGCGACGCTGGCCCTGGCGCTTCCCGCCGTCGGCTGCGCACCGCAGGACGCCGCCGGCGCGGACAAGCGCACGATCTCGTACTGGATGTGGGACGCGTCCCAGCAGCCGGCATACGAGGCGTGTGCGAAGGCGTTCCACAAGGAGAACCCCGGTCTGCGGGTGAACATCACCCAGATCGGATGGGACTACTACTGGACGAAGCTCACGTCGAGCTTCATCGCCGGCACCCAGCCGGACGTCTTCACCAACCACGTAGCCAAGTACCCGCAGTTCGAAAAGCTCGGTGTGCTCAGCCCGCTGGACGAGCTCGGCCCGACCCGCGGCATCAAGGCGTCCCGTTTCCAACCGGGCCTCGCCAAGCCCTGGATGGGCCGGGACGGCCATCGATACGGGGCCCCGAAGGACTGGGACACCGTCGGTGTCTTCTACAACAAGAAGATCACCAGGGCGGCGGGCGTCAGCGACGCCGAACTGCGCGATCTGGCCTGGAATCCGCGCGACGGCGGCAGTTTCGAGAAGACCGTCGCCCGTCTGACGGTCGACGCGAACGGCAAGCGCGGCGACGAGCCCGGCTTCGACAAGGACAAGGTCGTCCGGTACGGCCTGGCCACCAACGACGCCGGGGGAGACAACCACGGTCAGACACAGTGGAGCTCCTTCGCCGGCTCGGCCGGGTGGCGGTACACGGACAAGAACCCGTGGGGCGAGCACTACAACTACGGCCAGAAGCGTTTCCGGAACACCATCGACTGGTATTTCGGCCTCGCCGAGAAGGGCTACCTGGCCCCGCTCAAGGACTACTCCGACACCAACCACCCTGAGACACAGCTCGGTTCGGGCAAGGCGGCCCTCGCCATGCACGGCTCCTGGATGCTCAGTACGTTCGCAGGGCTCAAGGGAGTCGACCTGGGCATCGCCCCGACGCCGAAGGGCCCGACGGGCAAACGCGCCTCGATGATGGGCGGCCTCGCGGACTCCATCCCCAAGAACGCGAAGAACAAGGCGGGCGCTGCCAAGTGGGTCGCGTTCCTCGCCTCGGACGAGTGCCAGAACGTGGTGGGCAAGAACGCCATCGTCTTCCCGGCCACCCGTGAAGGGACCGAGAAGGCCACCGCCGCCCACCGCAAGAACGGGCTGGACGTCTCGGCCTTCACCCGTCACCTGGAGGAAGGGACCACCTTCTCGTTCCCGGTGACCGATCATGCGGCCGACATCAACGGCATGATGACCCCCGCCATGCAGGACCTCTACGCCGGAGATTCCCCGCCGAGCTCACTCACGGAAACCAACAGGCAGATCAACTTCCTCTTTCAACAAAACAATTGAGCCAGCAGGACAATTGACCCAACGACGGCACGCACAGGAAAGGCTTTCGCTCGTGCCCTTCTCCATCGGAATCGTCGGCGCCGGACAGTTCGCCGGACAGTTCGCCAAGCTCTTCCACCTTCACCCCGGCGTCGCCGATATCCACGCCACGGACCTTCTCCCGCAGCGCGCAGAGCAGCTCGTCGCCGACCTGGGCCTGGCGGGCACCGTGCCCTCGTTCGAGGAGCTGCTCGCCACGGACGTGGACGCCGTCGCTCTGTTCACTCAGCGCTGGACCCACGGCCCGCTCGCGGTGCGGGCGCTGCGCGCGGGCAAGCACGTCTACTCCGCGGTGCCGATGGCGGTCTCCCAGGAGGAGATAGCCGCCATCATCGAGGCCGTGGAGGAGACCGGCCTGACGTACATGATGGGCGAGACCAGCCAGTACAACCCGGCCACCGTGTACGCGCGTGAGCGGATCGCCGACCACGGCTTCGGGCGCCTCTTCTACGCCGAGGGCGACTATGTGCACGACATGGACCTCGGCTTCTACGAGGCGTACCAGTACAGCGGCGGGGAGAACTGGAAGGCCACCGCCAGCTATCCGCCACTGCTGTACCCCACCCACTCCATCGGCGGCGTGCTGGGCGCCTGGCAGACGTACGCCACGAGCGTCAGCGCTGTCGGCGTCACCGACGAGCGGGGAGACGGGGTGTTCGACCGGGAGGTCAGTCAGTTCGGCAACGATTTCTCCAACGCGACCGCCCTGTTCGAGGTCGCGGGGGGCGGGTCGTTCCGTACGAACGAGTTCCGCAGGGTCGGCTACCCCTCGCACATCCGCGAATCCCGGTTCCGCTTCTTCGGCACGGAGGGCAGCTTCGAGCAGCTGGCGACGGTCAGCCTCTGGCAGGACAAGAAGGGCGTGCTGGACGTCTCCGAGCATGTGCAGGCCGTGCCCACCCTCTCCGCGGACGACCCCTCCCTCGCCCACGTCGCACCGGAGCTGCGGGACGCGTTCGTCTCGGGTACGGCCCCCGTGCACGACCGCTCCCGGTTGCCCCGCGAGTTCGCACACGCGCCCAACGGACATGAGGGCAGCCATCACTTCCTCGTCGACGACTTCGTCACCGCCGTCAACAAGGACACGCTGCCGCCCGTGAACGCGTGGACCGCCGCCCGCTACACCCTGCCCGGTGTCGTCGCACACGACTCGGCGCGGCGCGACGGTGAGCGCCTCGCCATCCCCGACTTCGGCGACCCGCCGAGCTGAACATTCGGGGATACGGCAGATATGGCGGATACGGCCGCGGCCCCGCCCCCCGAGTTGGGGGACCGGGCCACGGTCGCGTCCGTACACACTGCGGGAGTCACTCCGTCTTGATCGCCGCCAGCATGTTCAGCTTGGCCGCCCGCCGGGCCGGCCACAGCGCGGCCAGCACGCCCACGACGGCCGCCAGCGCCAGGAAGATACCCAGCCGGTCCCACGGCAGCACCAGCGCGTACGTCGACAGCGACGGTGCGATCAGCTTGCCCGCCGCCCAGCCGAAGAAGACGCCGAGTCCGATGCCCAGCACGCCGCCGAACATCGAGATGACGAGCGACTCCAGCCGCACCATCCGCTTGACGCCGCGCCGGTCCAGGCCGATGGCGCGCAGCATGCCGATCTCCTGCGAGCGTTCGAAGACGGACATGGCGAGGGTGTTCACGACACCCAGCACCGCCACGATCACGGCCATCGCCAGCAGCCCGTAGAGCATGTTGAGCATCAGCGTGAAGACCTTGGCGATGGAATCGGAGAGGTCCTTCTTGTCCTGGACGAGGACGGCCGGGTTGTTGCCCATGGCCTTCTCCAGCGAGGACTTGACCGACTCGCTCGGGCCGTCCTTCGTCTTCACCATCACCTGCATGTCCCCGATCCGCTGCATGTGCGGATCGAGGGTCGCGGTGTCCACCATGATTCCCTTGATCAGCTCGTTGCCCTCGTAGACACCCGAGATGGTCAACTTGGCCCGCTTGCCGTCCTCGTAGGTCACCGGGAAGGACGAGCCGGTCTTCCACTTCTTCGCCTTCGCGGTGGTCTTGTCCACGACCACCTGGTTGCCGGACAGTCCGTCCCAGCCGCCGGAGGTGAAGTTGAGATCGGTGAGGTCGCCGATGGCGTCGCCCTTGACGCCGGTCAGGTACTCGGTGCTGCCGCCCAACCGGGCGGGCGAATTGCGCAGCGGGCTCATGGACTTGACCTGGTCGTCCTGGGCCAGCTTCCGCTCCACCTGCGGTGAGAGCGGAGTCCGGTTGGCCATGCTGACGGTGTAGTCCGCCTTGACCGACTCGGTGGCCATCTTGTCGACGGCCTCCTGCACGCTTCCGGCGATCACCGTCATGCCGGTGATGAGGGTGAGGCCGATCATCAGTGCCGACGCGGTGGCGGCGGTACGGCGCGGATTGCGTACGGAGTTCTGCCGCGCCAGCTTCCCCGAGACGCCGAAGATCCGCAGCAACGGTGCGGCGGCGGCGATCAGCGGCCTCGACAGCAGCGGCGTCAGCACGAAGATCCCGATGAGCAGCAGCCCGGCGCCCAGCCCCATCGGCATCTTGCCCTTGTCGAGGTCGTCCAGCCTCGCCGCGTACAGCACGAGCGCGGCGCCCGAGCCCGCGATGAGGGTGCCGATCGAATTCCGGATGACCAGCGAACGCGTCGTCGCCGCCGCGTGCACGCTGCTCATCGCCGCCACCGGCGGGATCTTCGCGGCCCGCCGGGCGGGCAGCCAGGCGGCGAGCACGGTCACCACGATGCCGGTGACGAGGGAGGTGGCCACGGCCGTACCGGAGACGACCAGCGGCCCGCTGGGCACGGTCGCCCCGATCTCGCCCATGAGTGAACGCAGCGCCGCCCCGATGCCGACGCCCGCCGCCAGCCCGGCCACGGCGGCGACCGTACCCACCACGAACGCCTCGATGAGCACCGAGCGCGTCACCTGGCGGCGACTGGCGCCCACCGCCCGCAGCAGCGCCAGTTCCTTGGTGCGCTGGGCGACGAGCATGGTGAAGGTGTTGGCGATGATGAAGATGCCGACGAAGAGCGAGATCCCGGCGAAGACCAGCATGGCGGTCTGCATGCCGCTCATGCTCTTCTCGATCTGCTCCGACTGGTCGGCGGCGAGCTTCTTGCCGGTGACCGCCTCGGCCCCGGCCGGAAGGATCCGCTCCGCCTCGGCCTTCAGCTGGTCCTGCGAGGTGCCCGCGGCGGCCTTCAGGGTGACCTGGTCGTACTGTCCCGGCCGCCCGGCGAAGAGCTTCTGCGCGGTGGAGGTGTCGAAGAGGACGAGGGTGCCGCCCGCGGCGACGTTGCCGTCGTCGGTGGTGTAGATGCCCACGACGCGCTCCTCGCGCACCGGGCCGTCGACCGACATCCGGGCGGTGTCGCCGACCTTGTAGCCGGCCCGCTTCGCGGTCTTGGTGTCGAGGGCGATCTCGCCGCCGTGCTGCGGCGCCCGGCCGCTGCTCATCGGGTAACGGGCGTCCTTGCCCTCGCCGTCCGCGCCGGCGTCGTAGTTGGCACCGCTGGACTGCCAGCCCTCGCCGACGAGTTTGCCGTCCTTGTCCGCGAGCGCCGCGAACCCGGTCACGGACGCGGTCACGCTCGCGGCGCCCGGCAGCTCTCGCGCCTTGTTCAGTGTGGTCTGCGTCAGCTTGGGCGCGGCACCCGGATCGGTCTTGTCCGTCGCGGCGGAGTCACCCGGACGGATGGCGAGGTCGACGTTGCTGTAGCCCTTTTCGGAGCTCTTCTGGAACGCCTCGGAGATGGTCGAGGTGAAGACCAGGGTGCCGGAGACGAAGGCCACGCCGAGCAGGACGGCGAGCACGGTCATCAGCAGCCGGGCCTTGTGCGCGAAGACGTTGCGCAAGGCGGTACGGAACATCGGTGAGTCCTGGGGAGTGAGGGGTGCTGCGGGTGCCCGCAGGGCTGGTCAGGGCTGGTCAGCGGGGTGTCGGCCGCTTACGCGCTCAGTTCTTACGGCCCAAGGCGTCGAGCTTCTTCATGCGGTCGAGCACCGACTCGGCTGTCGGACCGGTCATGCCGTCGACGATGCGGCCGTCGGCGAGGAAGACGACGCGGTCGGCGTAGGCGGCGGCCACCGGGTCGTGGGTGACCATGACGATGGTCTGGCCCAGCTCCCGTACGGAATTGCGCAGGAAGCCCAGCACCTCCGCGCCGGCGCGGGAGTCGAGGTTGCCGGTCGGCTCGTCACCGAAGATGATCTCCGGCCGGCCGGCGAGCGCCCGGGCGACGGCCACGCGCTGCTGCTGACCACCGGAGAGCTGGCTGGGCCGGTGCTTGAGCCGCCCGCCCAGGCCGACGGTCTCGATGACGCGGTTGAGCCACTCCTTGTCGGGCTTGCGGCCCGCGATGTCCAGCGGAAGGGTGATGTTCTCCAGGCCGTTGAGCGTGGGCAGCAGGTTGTACGCCTGGAAGATGAACCCGATCCGGTCCCGGCGCAGCCGCGTCAGCTTCTTGTCCTTGAGGTTGGTCAGCTCGGTGTCGCCGATGCGGGCGCTGCCGCTGGAGACCGAGTCCAGGCCCGCCATGCAGTGCATCAGCGTCGACTTGCCCGAGCCCGACGGCCCCATGATCGCGGTGAATTCGGCCTTGCGGAACTCCACGGAAACCTGGTCCAGGGCGACCACCTTGGTCTCGCCCTGTCCGTAGACCTTCGAGAGGTCCGTGGCGCGCGCCGCGGCCACGCCGGCGGAGGCGGAGGCAGCTTCGGGTGCGCCGGAGTAGGTGGTGGTCACTGGTCGGTGCTCCTGTCGGGCCGGGTGCAGAACTTCGGGACCACCCCATCCTCCCCGCCGCGACCTGCCTTCGGATCACCCCCCACTCCCGTTTCCGGCCCCGCCTTGCGGGGTATCTCCGGGGGCGGTCGTCCTCCTTGGGTAGGAGACCGGTTCGAGGCGCACCCGCGGCCCGGGGCGCCGCCATCGACGGCGGGGGTGGGGGGACTTGAGGCCGAATCCGAGTGGTCCGTACAGCGACTTTCCGTCATTCCGTGTGCCAGGGGCACGGGCGTGCGGGGCTCCGAAGTGGGGGACGATTGCTGACGCGCCGTCAGTTGCCCGTAAAATAAGACAACCTCACGCCGAGCTCCCCTAGTTGGGAGCCCGGCGCTGGATAGGCTCTACCTGCACCCAGGGGGAGCGTCACGCGCGCCGAGGCGCGTACGACGGGGTCCTGGAGCCGGTGCCCGGATGGTGGAATGTAGACACGACGAGCTTAAACCTCGTTGGCCCCGAGCGGGCCGTGCCGGTTCAAGTCCGGCTCCGGGCACCACCAACGTGAGGCCGCTGACCTTCGGTTACAGGTGATGCGGCGTCCCGGCGACGAGATCGGCCGACGCCTCTCGCTCGCAGCTGCGCAGGACCAGGCCGACCCCGCCCGCTGGTCCTTCACCACCCACCCCACACGTGCGGCGCCGCTCGCCGCGGTGTGGCTGACGCACAGGCTCGCCGACGGGCCCGGCCCGTTCCGGGCGCTCAACGTGCTTCAGGTCGGCTGCTCCGCAGTCTGCTCCCCGCCGAATGATCGGCCACCATGCCCACGCCGTTCCGCGTGGCGAGGTCAGTTGGCGGCCGGTGCCGGATACGCCTTGGGCAGTTCAATGCCGCGCTGCTCCATCACGTCGCGCAGCCGGTCCGGGTAGTCGGTGATGATCCCGTCAACGCCGTCGTCGATGAGCTTGTTCATCGTGGGCGCGTCGTCCACCGTCCACGGGATGACCTTCATGCCGGCCTTGTGCGCGTCGCGGACCATCGTCTTGGTGGTGTAGGGGGTGTAGTCGGGGTCGGTGATCTTGCCGTTCTGCGGGCTGCCGTGCACCGGCGAGATCGCGTTCGCACCGAAGGAGTGGGTCGCGGCGACGAGGTCACCGTCGAAGTCGTCGATGTCAATGCCGCCGAGCCACGGAGAGGCTCCCGGCTGACCCGCCTGCAGGAACTGCTGGCCGTTGGTCAGGGCGACGATCGGCAGCTCGGGTGCCACCTCGCGCATGCGCATCAGGGCGCCCCAGTCGAAGCTCTGGACGGAGACCTGATCCGCCAGCCCGGACTCGAGCACCTGACGGGACACGATCTGGACGAATTCCTCACGAGGCGCCGTCTCGTGCGGGGCGCCGGCCTCGACCTTCGTCTCCACATTCATCCACACCTTGCGGGCATCGTGGCGCTTGACGATGTCGAACACCTCGGTGAGCAGCGGGATCCGCGCACCCGGGCTCGAACGCTGTCCCGGGAACTGCGGCAGTGTCTGCGTGCCGCAGTCGAGGGTGCGCACCTGCGCCAGGGTGAGGTTGACGATGTACTTGCCCACGTACGGGTATTCCGGATCGTCGGCCACGGCGGGGCCGGTGTCCCGGCACTTGGCCCCAGAAACCTTCCGGTCGTGCGTGACGACGGCCTGGTGGTCCTCGGTGATCTGCACGTCGAGTTCGAGCGTGCTGACCCCCAGCTCGAGTGCGTTGCGGAAGGCGGCCGGGGTGCTTTCGACGACGAGTCCCAGGCCTCCTCGGTGCGCCTGCAGGTCGAACTCGTCCGGACCGAAGTCGCCGCTCGCTGACGAGCTGCTCGCGAGCGCCGGCGGAGTGGCCAGAGCGAAGGTGCAGGCTGCGGAGGCGAGTGCGATGAGTACACGCGAGGTGACGCGATACGGCATGGGATCTCTCTCGTCGACATGGAACTCTCAGGGGTGTCATGACCTTGAGGTGAGTAGTGGGCCGGTCCATGTTCACCAGGCAGACCACAGGTGACGTGGGGTGATCGGTTTCACGACGGCGGGCGACGACGGTTCGCCTCTGCCGAAGGCCCGGCGCACGGGGCTGCCGTGGTGCCGACGCGAACACCTCACCGACGAATTTCGCCAACTCTGCCCACATGGCCGTCACTTCATGCACACCCGTGGCGGAACGATGAATCACCGAGCCCCACCGTTCCGTGGAGCACGGGCTGACTCATGCAGCGCAACAGTTCATGTGTGCTTGGCCACGCCTTCATGCTTCAGCGCTTAACTCACCGTGCCTCGCATCGCACTGGGCTGAAGGAGCAGCAATGACAGATAGAGCAAGTCACATGAATCGACGTAATTTCCTGAGCCTTTCCGGAGCCGGAGCGGCCGCCTTCGCGCTGGCCGTCAACGGCTACACCGAGAACCGGGCCTGGGCGAGCACCGCCTTCCCGTCCTACCCATTCGCACTGGGGGTGGCTTCGGGCGAGCCGGCTCCGGATGGAGTCGTGCTGTGGACGCGACTCGCCCCCGAGCCGCTCGACCCCGAGGGTCGTGGTGGCATGCCCAGCGGGAACGTGCGGGTCGAATGGGAGGTGGCCGAGGACGAATCGTTCACTCGCGTGGTGCGCCGCGGCAGCGAGGTCACCCTCTCCGAGCTGGGGCACTCGGTCCATGCCGAGGTCACCGGCCTGTCCCCGGCGCGTGAGTATTTCTACCGGTTCCGGGCCGGGTCGGAGATCAGCCCGGTCGGCCGCACGAAGACCGCGCCCGCCCGTACCGCTTCCCCACAGTCCCTGAGCTTCGCCCTGGCCTCCTGCCAGGCATGGGTGGGCGGCCGCTACGCGGCCTACCGGAACTTGGCCGCCGAGGACCTCGACCTCGTGGTGCACGTCGGTGACTACATCTACGAGGAGCGCAACACCGAGAAGCTCGCGGACTTCCGCCGGCTGCACTCCGAGTACAAGACTTCGCCCGATTTGCAGGCCGCGCACGCGGCCTTTCCGTTCGTGGTGACTTTCGACGATCACGAGATCGAGAACAACTGGGCGGACAAGATATCCCAGCCCGACGGCGAGGCCTCCAACTCCCCGGAAAGGTTCGTGGAATTGCGCGCCGCGGCCTTCCAGGCGTACTGGGAGAACATGCCGCTGCGGCGGGATGCGCGTCCCGAGGGCCCGGACATGCGGCTCTACCGCCGGCTTCAGTTCGGCAGGCTGGCGCAGTTCGACGTGCTCGACACCCGCCAGTACCGTGACGACCAGCTGCAGGAGGGCTTCCCCTCCGCCCCGCTGGACCCCCGGGCAGTCGACTCCTCCCGCACATTGACCGGCGACAACCAGGAGCGCTGGCTGTTCAACGGCCTGGAGAAGTCGACGGCGCGGTGGAACATCCTCGCGCAGCAGACGATCATGACCCAGTTCGACTACGACACCGGGCCGGGTGTTGCGGTCAACCACGACCAGTGGGACGGCTACGCGGCTTCGCGCGCCCGGTATCTGGACTTCGTCTCCCGGAACGATGTCAGCAATCCCGTCGTGCTCTCCGGCGACTGGCACTCCGCATGGGTCAACGACCTCAAGAGCGACTTCGGCGACGCGGCGTCCAAGACCCTGGCGACGGAGTTCGTCAGCACCTCGATCAGCTCCGGCTGCGGCTGGGCGGGCGCGGTGGCGGCAGCCGTGTCGCACAACCCGCACGTGAAGTTCGCCGACGGTTCCAAGCGCGGGTACACCCGGTGCACCGTCACGCCGGAGACCTGGCGTTCCGACTTCCGCATCGTCACCTCGGCCGCGGACACCGCCGACCCGGCGACGACCCAGAACTCCTGGGTGGTGAGGAACGGACGTCCCGGAGCGCAACAGGTCTGACGTCCCGCCAGACCTGCTCGGGGACGGCATGCGGACCTGACTGCAGGATGACAACCAGATCTCGCAGGTGCTGCCCAATCCGCCGGCAGCATAGTGGGCGGCGTAGCCGTCCCGTGCAGTTCGTGACGCACCTTCGGACGGGGGCCCCGTCCGAAGGTGTTGCTGGTTCCCAGTGCGCTGGGCCTCTCTTCTGTATGGGCGCTCGCCGCGCCCACGATGCGCCCACGGGCGCACACCCCCGGGCCCGTTCGGGTAGGAGCGGGTTAGGGCGTTTCAGGACGGGTGCCATTCCTGCAGGTCGAGGCATCGTTGCAGGTCAGAATGGGTGCCGGTAGCGGTTCAAGTCCGGCTCCGGGCACCTCCCACGCCGCCGCGTGGCCCAGTCGGTGAGCCGCATCCCGTCCCTGCGCAGCCATACCGCCGGCGGGTGGCCGTAGGACGCCGCGCGCCTGCCCGGGCTACTCCGCCAGTGACCGTGTTCAATGATGCGGGCGCCGCATCCGCGTCCGGCCATACCTCGTTGTCGCCGGGTGTCCGTGGGGCAGTGCGCACCGGGTGCCCAGTCTGCTGCTCCAATGCGGGGAGTTGGTCCTCCAGCCAGTCGGCCGCTGTCGGAGTCAGCCCGACACAGACGGACTATCCGTCAGCCTGCACCCGGCTCACGACGTCGGCGAAGTCGAGCACGGGCGGGGCAGCGGACCCCAGCAGGTACAGCACACGAGAGGCCATGGGAGGCATCCCACCACAGCAGACCGCCCCGGAACCGGCAGGTATCGGGGCGGCCGAGATCAGGCGATGTACGGATCGGCTGATGTCAGCCCGTGGACGATGCGTTCCATGAGGGCAGGATGGATCTCGTATTCGCCGATGTCGGCCGGGGCCACCCACCGGACCTCTGCGGCCTCGGAAGGCTGCGGCCGGATCTCGCCGCCCACCAACCGTGCCCGTAGGCAGATGTTGATCGGCTGGCGAACCTCATCGACGCGGTCACCGTGCAGGTAGGCGATCACGTGATGCGGGGTGGAGAACACCCCAACCAGGCCGACGACTTCGACGTCAAGACCGGTCTCTTCCCTGCATTCCCGTACACCGGCTTGACCGACCGTCTCGCCCTTTTTCACCCCACCCGTCGGGATGGTCCAGAGGTCGTTGTCGACGCGGCGGAGCAGTAGCAACCGCCCCTCACCGTCACGCACGAAGATGGATGCGGAGGTCTTGCGGCTTGTCGGCTTCGGGGCGTTCGGGTCCTGCCAGTAGTCGATCCTGCGCGTCGGTTCACTCACCCGGACTCCTCGGCTTGGGTGACATGGGCAGACGCCCAGACCCGCTCATAAGACTCGACATAGGTGTTGAAGAACCGGCCGTCTATGCGCCGCAGGTGCATGACCGGGGTGTACGCGGCGAGCACCCCGTACGCGTGCACGTTGACGATCATCTCGTCGTCGAAGCGATAGATGCTGTTGTACAACGGGGTGTCATGCAGTCGCATCTCCACCGAGCCCGGCATGCGCTCGCGGTAATGGGAGAGCACGGCTGCGACTCTGCCTGCCACACCCCCGCCGATGCGGTACTCCCTGTCACGCGCGGCGAGTTGCGATCCTTCCGGATCGCCGATGAGTAGCCGTACGCGGGCGCCCTGCTCGGCCTTCGCGGCAAGGGTGGGCAGCCAGTCCGTGTGTTCCTCGGTGAGGAAGAGCCCCGCGTAGGCGAGCACATCGATGTCCCGTTCAGCGGCGCGCAGCAGCTCGGTCCACAGGCGGCGGGGAACGTCACCGCGGCGCGGGTAGGTGCTGACGAGTTCCGCGCCGGCGAGCGAGGCGGTGTTGGTGTTGTCGGGCCAGAGGTACGACTCGTCCTCCCGGAGGATCGCTGCGACCCGGTACCGGGTGCGCGGGTACGGGAGAGCGCCGCCGCTCATCCATCGCTCGACGGACTTCGTGGAGACCTCGGCCGCTGCGGCGAGTGAGTTGATGTCGAGCCCGGCGCGGTGCATGGCTCGGCGGAGGCGTTCGTTCACCATCTCGCCAGGATGACAGCTACCGACGCTCAGGAATAGAAAGATGTCTGTAGATGTCTGACGGTGTCGATGTGCTGTCTGTAACTGGTGACGACCATTGCGTGACAAGGACCCCTGGGGTGACGGAACTGTATGGCCGCAGGGGCGGGATCAACGCTTCCGAGGAGCGTCTGCATGTCGAATCGCACTGTCCCCCGCGAGCAGGTGGCAGTCCCCGAGCGATCGTTCCCGCCGGCTGGGCTCAACTCCGAGCTGACCCAGGCTGGTGTGTGGTGGGACGCCGTGCGGGTGCCCGCGTATCTGGGGGATCGCGTCCTGGCCCGGCTCGGGGAGGACTGTGGTGCGGTCATCCGGGATCCGTACGCGCATCGTCTGTACTGGCTCATCCGTACGGGTGCGGCCAAGGGTTGGATGTTCCCGGCCGTTGCGCACGTGCAGATTCTCGGAGCCGGGAGCTGGTTGACCGTGCCGCCGCGTGATCGCGTCGTCTCGACGGGCCCGCACTGGGCTCGCCTCGCCGTCGGGGACCGTCTGCTGACCGATCCGGAGCTGCTGCACGCCGCGTTGACGGCGGTCATCGCCGACGCGCTCGGTCCGCGAGGGGCGGTGCGACGGTGAACGCCGAGGGGAGGCGGGGCGGTTACTGCGCCTGGCACAAGGGGCAGGCCGATGATGTCGCCCCGGCGGTCGTCATCGAGCAGGGTTCCGGGCCAGGGGGCAGCGCGTACGCGTGCCTGCCCTGTGCCCGCCGGCTTGCTCAGCGCCCGGACGCTCCTGAGATGTTGACGACGGCGGTCGCCGAGATGGAGGCCCGTGCCGACCAGCCCGGGCAGGCGTCATGAAGCAGCGGGCCGCCGTCGTCGGCCACGGGATCGCCATCGCCGCGATCCTCGGCGCCATCCTTTACGGCGCCCACCCTCCGCCGTGACGTCTCTCGTGCCGTTGCAGCCACATGGTGGCCGCGTCCACATGAGATCGCGCCCCGCGAAGAAGTGCGGCACCGACGCCCTCCGTTCACCCACCGCTGGGGACGGATGGAAGACCTCGGCGGAGGGTCCGCCGCTGTAAGCAGCGCCGCACTGTCACCACCCGCAAGTGACCCCCAAGTCCCCTGTTCCGGCGGGGCCGATGACACGCGGCGGCCCTGCCGGGGCAGGTACCGAGAAGGCATCACGAGAGGAAGGGAAACGCATGACCACCTGTGTGACTGCCGCCGAGGGCGGCAAGCATGGCGGCGCGCCGTCCGACAAGCCGTGGACCCCCGACCCCGAACCGCCGTCCCCCGACGGCAGCGGCGGCAAGGTGGCCGGCGCCTGATATGAGCAGCACAGCCCAGGACCATCCGGGGCACGCCGCGCTCGTCCGCCTGCTGGGCGGGCGCGGCCTCCTGCCCCCGGAGTGGCGCACGGTGTGGGAGCAGGTGCCGCGCGAGGCATTCATCCCGCCGAAGATCTGGCGGCAGGGGCCCCAGCGCTGCGAACCGCTCACCTCGGAGGCCGACTGGTGGGCGCTCGTCCACAGCGACGAGCCGGTAGTCACCCAGATCGACGACGGGCACGATGGCGGGCCCGGCATCGCCACCTCGTCGAACAGCATGCCGTCGATGGTCGCGCAGATGCTCGATCTGCTCGACGTGCGCGACGGCGACCGGGTGTTGGAGATCGGTACGGCTACAGGCTACGTGGCGGCGCTGCTGTGCCAACGCCTCGGCGGCGACAAGGTGTTCAGCATCGAGCTTGACCCGCAGTTGGCGGAGCAGGCGCGGTCGCACCTCGCGGCAGCCGGCTACACGCCGACGCTGGTGTGCGGCGACGGAGAGAAGGGCTGGCCCGAGGCCGCCCCGTACGACCGGCTGATCGCCACGTGCGCGCTGCGGCACGTGCCGCTCGACCTGGTCGACCAGGTAACGCCGGGCGGGGTGATCGTGGCCCCGATGGCGCGGGAGTTCTGGTCGGGCGCGGTGGTGCGGCTCATCGTGCAGGACGACGGCACCGCAGGCGGCTCTTTCCGTGGCGGCGCCTCGTACATGCCGATGCGGTCGCACCGCGCGGGCCCACGGGCTCCGGTGGAGCAGGATTCGGCACGCGAGCGGGCCAACCCCCTCGATCCGCGCCAACTCCTCTCCCTGAGCTTCGCCCTGTACGGCGGGGCGCGGATGCCGGACGTGAAGATGGTGCACGCCGCCACCGACGACGGCGTGCGGGTGTGGCTGCGGGACCGGGACGGCTCCGGCGCCATTGCCGACCCGGACGGGACGGTGCGGGAGTACGGGCCGCGCGGCCTGTGGGCGGAGGTGGAGGCGGCGCACGCCGAGTACGTCGACCTCGGCGAGCCGGCCGCGGACGCTTTCGGGCTGACGGTCGGACAGGAGGGCGAACAGGTGTGGCCCGGTGGACCGGAGGCGGTGATCCGCCCCGCCACGTGAGGCCGGCTCCGGCCGTCGCCCCCGAGGCGGTGGGAGCTTCCCCGGCCCGGCTGTCCGTCCCTCCCCCTGTGGCGGATAGCCGGGCCTCCTCGCGTCTTGGTGTTCCCGGGGTGTTCCCGTGGGAACACCGTTGCCGGGCGCAGCGGGCCGGTTCGGACTGGACCGGCACCCTGCGGATCGCAGAGGCCGTCAAGAGTTGAGGTCCACCCGCCACGCGACTCTCTGGAAGACGCTCGCTGCATAGGTCAGCCGCGCGCCGTGTAGGGCGGGGAAGCGGCCTGGCCGGTGAAATCCAGGTCCGCGTCCGGCCAGCGTCGGCGCAGCAGGACGGCTGTGCGGCGGGCCCAGTTGGTGAGGTGGGGCAAGGCACGATGGGTTTCGGCGGTGCGGGCTGCGGCCTCCAGCGTCTCGACGAGCTGGGGTCGGCTGTCGTCGCCAGGCGAGCGTGTGTCGAGCAAGGCGAACCGTTGCAGACGGACGATCGCCCAGGAGACGCAGGCTGCCGCCAGGCCGAATCCGTACCGCCGGTCGTCTTCGGCCTCGGGCACGCCACAGGCCAGGGCGCGGCGGTAGTGGTCGGCAAGGCCGGTGGAGATGGGGTCCCCCACGGACATCCATGCCGGGCCGGGGACATGCAGGCAGACAGCGTCGGTAAGGGCGTGGGTGTAGCCGGCGAACTCGAAGTCGATGAGGCGGGCGTCGGGGAGGCCGGACTCGTTGAGGAGGAGGTTGTTGGTCTCCGCATCGCCGTTGCTGAGCGCCAGGAACGGGCCTGGGTCACTCAACTCGGCAAGTGCAGCGCCAAGTTCGGTCTCAGCTTGTCCGGTGAAGGGGGCGCCGAGAGCTGCGGCGTGTCCGCATGCCTCGTCCCGGAGCCGGGCGAACCGGCCCACAAGGCCGGCCGCCGGATCGATCGGCCCGAGGGCGGTCCGTCGCGCGTAGTAGGCGTCGACATGGCCGGCGGTGGCGGCGCTCAGCTCGCCGTGGGCACGGGCGAAGACGGCCAGCCGGTCGGCGTGAGCCGCAGCACCGTCGCGGCGGAGCAGGTGGTCCAGGGCGGTCCGCAGCGCGAGGTCCTCCATGACGACGAGCCCGGCGGACAGGTCGGCTGCGATGACGCGGGGGGTGAGGGCGAGGTTGAGGTCGTCGGAGAGGAACCGCAGCGCCGCCAGCTCAGTGCGTAGTCGCCAGGGCTCGGTGCGGGTCTCGACCGGGTGGGTCCGCACCCATTTGACGATGACCGTCCGGGGAGCGATCGCGCCGCGGAGTGTCGCACGCGCGACAGCCCAGGGTTCCAGGCGCTCCCAAGTGTCGATTTCGATGGGCGAGGAATTGAGATCCGTCAGGAGGGCTTCGACGGTGGTGCGCCGGGGAGCCGACGGGACGGCAGGCATCGGCGCAGCTTACGGCGTTCGCCCAACCTCTCGTTGAATGGCTTGGCCATACCGCCCGTGTGCGGCCGTAGGACGCCGCGTCCCCTGCCTGGGCTACTCCGCCAGTGACCGGGCCGCATCGAGCGCCAGTGCCCACGGGTACGCTTTCCGGTCACCCTGGCCCGGCGGGTCGGGCTGGAAGCCACCCTCCCCGAAGAGCACCCGCACCCCCGCGCTCCGCAGCGTCTCGATGCTCCGGCCGAACTGCGGGTGTGTGGCGTACGCGCTGTTGACGCACGGCATTACCACCAACGGCCACTGCTTCCCGATCGCCTCGGCGACGTAGCCCGCGAGGAAGTTCGGTGTCAGCCCTAGCGCGGCGACGTTGACCGTGTTCAACGATGCGGGCGCCACGATCGCCGCATCCGCGTCCGGCCACACCTCGTTGTCGCCGGGTGTCCGCGGGGTGCTGCGCACCGGGTGCCCAGTCTGCTGTTCCAGCGCGGGGAGTTGGTCCCCCAGCCAGTCGGCCGCTGTCGGAGTCAGCCCGACACAGACGGACCATCCGTCAGCCTGCACCCGGCTCACGACGTCGGCGAAGTCGAGCACGGGCGGGGCAGCGGACCCCAGCAGGTACAGCACACGAGAGGCCATGGGAGGCATCCCACCACAGCAGGCCGCCCCCGAACCGGCGGGCATCGGGCGCGGGCCTGCTATCCGGCACGGGTAGGTAGGTGTTGATCGGCTGGCGAACCTCATCGATACGGTCACCGTGCAGGTAGACGATCACGTGATGAGGGGTAAAGAACACCCCGACCAGGCCAACGACTTCGACGTCAAGACCGGTCGCTTCCCTGCACTCCCGTACCCCGGCCTGACCAACCGTCTCGCCTTTTTGCACCCCACCCGTCGGCTTGTCGGCTTCGGGACGTGGGGTCCTGCCAGTAGTCGATCCTGCGCGTCGGTTCACTCACCGCGACTCCTCGGCTTGGCTGACACGGGCGGACGCCCAGACCCGCTCATATGACTCGACGTAGGTGTTGGCTGGACCGGGCCGAAGCGCGACGGGTTTCCGCAGGTCGCGGAGTTTTCGCACGTCAGAGACTTGCCTGGGTCGGGTTCAAGTCCGGCTCCGGGCAACACCCGAGCATCCCGCCGACCAGCGGTCGCTTGGTGTACCGGCCGGCATGGCCGGGCAGGTGGTGGATCGGAGTACAATTGCTGTTCGACAAGATTGGCTCGGCGTTTGCCCGTTGAAACCGCGGAATGAAGCGCGAGACCGGAGCCCCGACCATGGCCCGGTCGCGCTGGTTCGGAGTGTCCTGTGATGGGTGAGAACCCGCCGTCTACCGCACAGCCGCCGGGACGCGGGTCGCGCGGTACGGCCCAAGCGGCCTGCGACATCATCGAGTTGCTCGAAGTGCTGTGGGAGCAGGGCCGGGACGCCGTCTCCTCCTCGCCGGTCTCCTCCTCGCAGTTGCGGGTGCTGTATTTCCTCGACCGGGACGAGGGGATGAACCTCCGGAAGCTGGGGGAACTGCTGGGTGCCGCGCCGTCCTCGGTCAGCCGTCTGTGCGACCGGCTCCAGGCGCTGGGATTTCTCGAGCGTGCGCCCAGCCCGGTCAGCCGGCGCGAGCTGGAGCTGCACCTGACCCGGCAGGGAAAGGACTACCTGGGCCACCTGCGCCTCCGGCGCGAAGAGGCCCTGACCGCGACCATCACGGCGATGCCACCCAAGGCACGCGCGGCACTGCTCGAGGGGCTGAAGGGGTTTCAGGAAGTCACGGAGGCCGCGGTTCCCGGGCGGCGACTGCGCGTTCAGCAGGACGCGGAACGATCAGCCTGACCCTGCCCGTACCAGTCGACGCAGACGACCAAAGCGTCGTCGTCGAGTGGGCTCGCTCCTCGGTGGTCGGCGAGTTCACGGAGGACGGCGCGGGGCACCTGGGCCGCCGGCAGCAGCCTGTTGGCGGTGAGGGAGCGCGCGAGGGCGTGCTCCCCGTAGTGCTTTCCCGCTTGTGACGTGGTGTCGTAGACGCCGTCGCTGGCGAAGAGCAGGCGGTCGCCGGGGCTGACGCGGAAGTGCTCGGGGACGTAGACGGTGTCCTCGAACATGCCGAGGGGTAGTTGGGCGTCGAAGTCGAGCGTCTCGACCTTGCCCTCCCGCATCAGCCATGCGCGGGGCGACCCCGCTTCGACGACTTCCACCTGTCCGGTGGCCAGCTCGAAGCGCAGCAGCAGCATCGCCACGTATGCCGATCCGCGGTTCTGGGCGTAGACGGCCTGGTCGGCGAGGTAAGCCTGGTCGGCGAGGCTGAGGCCGGCGCGACGGGCGTTGCGCATCGCGTTGACGGCGAGGTTGGTCAGCAGGGCGGCTTCGATGCCCTCGCCCATGCCGTTGGTGACGGCGAGGGTGAGGTGGTCGGCGGAGGAGGACCAGTCGAAGTTGTCGCCGAAAATCGCGTACGCCGGTTCCAGGTGGGCGCCGAGGGCGAACTCGGGCCGTAGGCAGGAGCGGCCGGGCAGCAGCTGCCACTGCATTTCGGCGGCGAGGGTGAGTCTGGTGGCCCGGCGGGCCAGGAGAAAAAGATCGGTGTCTCGTTCGGCGACCATGATCTCGTGGCCGAGGGCCTCACAGAGGTGCTCCAGTTCCGGCAGCAGGGGCGCGGTGGCCACGTTCTCCGGAAAAGTGACGGACAGCACGCCAACGCGATCGCCCCGCACGCTCACCGGCAGGTGCACGTTCACCGTTCGCGCCGCCTGATCGGATACGACAACCGGGTCGGGGGCCCCGTAGGCCCGGCCCTGCGGACTGTCGTGAATGGGCACCGGCTCGGTGGCGAGCGGCACAGCCTCCACCCTCTGCAGGCTCCGGACCCCGTAGTCGGCCATGCGCAGCTCGACATCAGCCGCACCGAGGTGTTCCCGCATCGCCTCCGTGACGACATCGAGCAATCTGTGGGGGTCGGCGGTCCGCAGGGCCCGCTCGACCGCGGCGAATCTGTCCACGTCTCCCTGCTTCTGACTAGGCGCGAGCCGGTTTCCCGGCCGCGGGGTAGCGACTTCGCAAGCGTGTTCTATGTCAGCGTACGTGCCGGGAGAGTGTCGCACTGTGCGTCGAGGCCGTGCACGGTGGACGTGCGCACCTCTGAGCTGAGAAAACGCCTGCTCAATGACTCGGTGGCCGGGCCGCCGCCGGGTGGTGGGTTGCGTATCACCAGTGCCTTCGGGTAACTATTGCATCCTGACAAACGTTCGACAGAAGCGATGCTGCTGTCGACCCGAGACCGGTGAGGTTCGGAGGTTTCATGAGTGGCGCCAGCTTGCCGGTGTCCAGCTTGGCGGACCCGGATGCCGAGGCGACAGCCAGCGCGGGGCTGCCGCTGATCAACGACCCGTTCGCCGTCGCCCCGCGGGACGCGCGCGAACTCACGCACGTCTTCCTCCAGCGCCTCCGGGGGCTGGAGGAGGGCACCGCCCCGTACCACTACGCGCGCAACACGCTGATCGAGCTGAGCCTGCCCCTGGTGAACTTCGTCGCCAGGCGGTACCGCCAGCGGGAGGGCGAGCACGAGGACATACGACAGGTCGGCACTATCGGGCTCATCAAGGCCATCGACCGGTTCGACCTGAGCCGCGAAGTCGAGTTCACCACCTTCGCGATCCCCTACATCTCCGGCGAGATCAAGCGCTTCTTCCGCGACACCACGTGGGCTGTCCACGTCCCGCGCCGGCTCCAGGAACAGCGCATGGCCCTCGCTCGAGCCACCGAAGGACTGGAGGCCCGGCTGGGCCGACCGCCCAACACCGGCGAACTCGCCGAGGACATGCGGCTGTCCGAGGACGAGGTCATCGAGGCGCAGGTCGCCGCCAACGCCTACTCCACGCACTCCCTGGACATGCCGACCGACGAGGACGGCGTCAAGGGCGGCAACACGCTGCTGGGCTGCCTCGGCAGCTGCGACCCCGCGATCGAGAAGGTCGAGAACCTCCACGCACTCAAGCCGCTGCTGGCGGAACTGGACGAGCGCGACCGTCGCATCATCGAAATGCACTTCGGACAGGAACTCACACAGCAACAGATCGGCGACTCCCTCGGCATCTCGCAAATGCACGTCTCGCGGCTCCTGCGCAGATGTCTCGACCAACTCCGCGTCGCCATGACGCGGGACTGAAGCCCTGCGAAACTCCGCTCCCAACGAACAGGGCACAAACGTGCCCGGAGGTCGAAAACCATGCTTCCCCTGATACTCGTTCTGCTTCTCGCTCTGATCCTTTTCGGTGCCGGCTTCGCGCTCAAGGCCCTGTGGTGGATCGCCGTCATCGTGCTGGTCGTCTGGGTGCTGGGCTTCGTCATCCGGCCGGGCCGCGGCGGTGGCCGCAAGGGCCGGTGGTACCGCTGGTAGGCCACAGCCGGTGACAGGCTTGGTGGGAACGGTCGGAGGGGGCCGTTCCCGCCACGCATGTCGGGACGCGTTCCGGACTCTCATCAGAGCGCAGGCAACGACCAGGCCGGGCAGGCGTCATGAAGCAGCGGGCCGCCGTCGTCGGCCACTGGATCGCCGTCGCCGCGATCCTCGGCGCCATCCTCTACGGCGTCAACCCTCCACCGTGACGTCTCTTGTGCCCGTACGTCCCGCGAAGAAGTGCGGCGCCGACGCCCTCCCGTTCACCCGTCGGCCGGCAGGTCCTTGAGGCGTGCCGTCTGCTCCTCCTGGACCCGGCGGGCCGTCGACAGGAAGTCGGAGATCACGGCCAGCTGCTCCTCGCTGTAGCGCTGAAGCGCCAGCGCCCCCGCCTCGCCCACGGGTCCGTACACCTCGCGCTCGGCGGCGCGGGCGGCCTCGGTGGCGGAGACCAGAACGCGTCGCCGGTTGGCGGTGTCCCGGCGGCGGACCACGTAGCCCGCCCGTTCGAGGCGGTCGATGGCGGTCGTCGTCGCGGCCGGGCTGAGTCTGACCGCAGTGGTGAGCGCTCCGGCCGACATCGGGTCCTTGGCCAGGATCAGGTCCAGGCAGCGCAGATCGGTGCGGTTCAGGCCCAGCCGGGCCGCGGCCGCTTCGTCGAAGGCGTCGAAGCTCTGCTGGAGCATGCGCATCCCTGCGGCTACCTCGGGCGCGTCCGTCGATCCATCTTTCGACATTCGAAGCTTTCTGTTAGCGTAAGATTCGACAGTCGAAATGATACCCCCAGGAGGAGATCATGCCTACCGGCGACGAGCAGATCACGCAGTTGTTCCAGCGGTTCATGCAGGGGTGGACCGACAACGACGCCGTGGCCTTCGGTGCGTGCTTCACCGCTGACGCCGACTACGTCTCCTACGACGGAACCCACGCGACCGGCCGGCCAGCCCTCGAGGAAAACCACGACCGGCTCTTCCGCGGGGTGCTGGCCGGCTCGGCGCTCGTCGGCGACCTGGAGACGATCCGCTACGTCACCGCGGACGTCGCCGTCGTACACGCCACGGCATCGGTGCTGATGCCGTGGCGGTCCGAGCTGCCCCGGCGGCGCCTGTCGCGGCAGACCCTCGTGGTCGTTCGCACCGAGCA
>NZ_JBOHCV010000584.1:0-1505 GCF_050698815.1 Streptomyces sp. | reverse complement strand
AAGGTGCCCAACACCAACATCTACCGGGCGCCCGTACACGGCGACGACCCGGTCGCCTTCGGACGCTGGGCCGCCGACCAGATCGAGCAGCAGATCCTCTTCGAGGGGCCGGAGACCGTCGCGGCGGTCTTCCTGGAACCGGTGCAGAACGCCGGCGGCTGCTTCCCGCCGCCCCCCGGCTACTTCCAGCGGGTGCGCGAGATCTGCGACCGGTACGGCGTACTGCTGGTCTCGGACGAGGTCATCTGCGCGTTCGGGCGGCTGGGCACCGTCTTCGCCTGCGACAAGTTCGGTTACGTGCCGGACATCATCACCTGCGCCAAGGGCATGACCTCCGGTTACTCGCCGATCGGCGCGGCCGTGGTCTCCGACCGGATAGCCGAGCCGTTCTGGAAGGGCGACAACACCTTCCTGCACGGCTACACCTTCGGCGGCCATCCGGTCTCATCGGCCGTGGCACTGGCCAACCTCGACATCTTCGAGCGCGAGGGCCTCAACCAGCATGTGCTGGACAACGAGGGGGCGTTCTCCGCGACCCTGCGCAAGCTGCTCGATCTGCCGATCGTCGGCGACGTACGCGGCGACGGCTTCTTCTACGGCATCGAACTCGTGAAGGACAAGGCCACCAAGGAGACCTTCACCGAGGAGGAGTCGGAGCGCATCCTCGAGGGCTTCCTGTCCACCGCACTCTTCGATGCCGGGCTCTACTGCCGTGCCGACGACCGCGGTGACCCGGTCGTCCAGCTGGCGCCCCCGCTGATATCCGATCAGAGCGTCTTCGACGAGGCCGAGCAGATCCTGCGCTCGGTGCTGACGGAGGCGTGGACGAAGCTGTGACCGGCGGGGCGCCGGGACTCACCGGCCGCCAGGGCACGCCCTAGCACCACTTGAGGGCGAACCACAGCTCCATCCGGACGTCCTGCTCGGCCAGGTCCTGGCCGAGCAGTTCGCCGATGCGGGCGATGCGCTGCCGGACCGTATTGCGGTGGATCTCCAGCGCCACCGCGGTACGGTCCCAACTGCCGTGCAGCGACAGCCACATACGCAGCGTCTCCACCAGTGCCGGGTGCTCCTCGAGCGGGCCGAGCCGGGTGCGGGCCAGTGCCCGCCCCTCCCGCGGCGCCACCAGTGAGGCCACGCCCGCCACCTCGTCGGTCCGCTGCCGTACCAGTCCGCGCCGTTCCGCCAGCGCGCGTCGCAGCGCCCGGGCGGCCTCGGCGTCACCGCGGGCGAGTTCGTCGGCGGGTACGGGCGCGCCCGCGCCCAGCGTCCAGCCCGGCTGCGCCTCGACCCGTCCGGCCGGGTCCGGCTGAGCCGGGTCCGTACCGTCCACGGCGGGACCGGGCACGAGGGCGCGCAGATCGTCGCCCGACAAGTCGATGAGGGTGGTGCCCAGCCCGGCCGCCAGACCGGCGGCCGTGAACGGGTCGTCGTACCCGCTCCCCGCCCGCGCGCCGCGCCGTGGGTGCCCGCGGCGCCGCCGCCCGTGCACCACCGTCCACTGT
>NZ_JBOHCV010000583.1:0-6786 GCF_050698815.1 Streptomyces sp. | reverse complement strand
ATGCCGTTTGCCGCCGTGGGGGAGCCTCGATTCGGGAGAGGACGGCGCCGGCTATGGGCTGGGTAACCGACTGGAGTGCGCAAGCAGCGTGCCGCACTACCGATCCGGATGAACTATTCGTGCAAGGCGCGGCTCAGAACCGCGCCAAGGCCGTCTGCACCGGGTGCCCTGTGCGCACCGAGTGTCTGGCGGACGCACTGGACAACCGAGTGGAGTTCGGTGTCTGGGGCGGGATGACCGAGCGGGAACGGAGAGCGCTGCTGCGCCGCCGCCCGACGGTCACTTCCTGGCGTCGCCTGCTGGAGACGGCGCGCACGGAGTACGAACGTGACACGGGCGGCGTGCTGCCCTTGGACCTCGAGGAGGCGGCGGGCTACGCGGCGGTGAGCTGAGCGGTGGTGAGCTGAGTGTGAGCTGACGGGCGGGCGCGCCGGCACACGGACGTGCTGGTCGGGCGGCGGGTCGACCTTGATCGGTCGATCGCCGCGTCACCGCGGCGTGTTCGGCTGGTCCGCCAGCTGTTCCGCGATCGCGCGCAGCCCCGCCAGGTCGTGTACGTCGCCGGCGAGCGCGGCCACTTCGGCCACGGGCACCTCAGGGTGCAGCGCGGCGAAACGGTCCCGCGTGCGCCGCTCGCGGGTCAGCATGCGCATGCGCTCCGCGTGCAGCCGCAGCAGGCCCGCGGCCAACTGCTCGGTCTGGTATGTCTGCTGTGTGGGCGCACCGTCATGTTCGGGGTCATGACGCTGCGCGCCGGGGTCTGTGATGTCTGTCGAGCCGGGCCCGGGAGAAGGGCTGCCGTGCTTGTTTCCCTTCCCGGCCGCCCGATCCACAATGCCGCCCTCTTCAAGATTTTCCGCGGCCGCCAGCGCCCGTTCCGCGCTGAGTCCGGCCGCGCCGCTGCCGTGCACACGGTTGAGCACCAGACCCGCCAGCGGCATCCGGTCCGCGTCCAGCCGCTCCACGAAGTAGGCCGCCTCGCGCAGCGCGTCCCGCTCCGGCGCGGCGACCACGAGGAAGGCCGTGCCCGACGCCTGAAGCAGCCGGTACGTGGCGTCCGCGCGGGCGCGAAAGCCGCCGAACATGGTGTCCATGGCCGCCACGAAGGTCTGTACATCGCGCAACAGCCCCGTGCCCAGCAGCTTGTTGAGCACGCCGGTGAACATCGACAGTCCGGCCATCCCCAGATTGACGAACTTCATCCCCGCCCGGCCACCGGCCTTCGCCGGAGCCATCAGCATCCTGATGAACCGGCCGTCCAGGAAGGAGCCCAGCCGTTTCGGCGCGTCCAGGAAGTCCAGGGCCGAGCGCGAGGGCGGCGTGTCCACGACGATCAGATCCCACTGGTCGCGGGCGCGCAGCTGCCCCAGCTTCTCCATCGCCATGTACTCCTGCGTCCCGGCGAAACCGGCCGACAGCGACTGGTAGAAGGGGTTCCGCAGGATGGCGCGGGCACGTTCGGGGTCGGCGTGCGCCTCGACGATCTCGTCGAACGTCCGCTTCATGTCGAGCATCATGGCGTGCAGTTCGCCGCCGGAGTCCCCGTCGACGCCCGAGACCGGACGCGGAGTGTTGTCCAGCTCGCTGAGCCCCATCGACTGCGCGAGGCGCCGGGCCGGGTCGATGGTGAGCACGACGGCCTTCCGGCCGCGCTCGGCCGCCCGTACGCCCAGTGCGGCGGCCGTCGTCGTCTTGCCGACCCCGCCCGCGCCGCAGCACACGATGATCCGGGTCTCCGGGTCGTCGAGCAACGCGTCGACCCGCAGCCGGACCTCCGGCCCGAGCAGATGGCCCGAGGGGCCCGATCCGCCCGCGGTTCCGTCCGTGGCCTCGGCGCCGTCAGGGCCGCCAGTGCCGGCCGCGGCCTTCGGGGTCATGCCGTCTCCCTGGGTACTGGGAACTGGTCGCGCAGCTCCGCGGCAAGGTGGTAGATGCCGGCGAGTTCGATTCCCTCGCCGAGCAGGCCGAGTTCGTACACCGGCAGGCCGAGCTCCGCCAGCGCCGCGCGCTGCTCCTGCTCCAGGCCGACCCGTTCCGCATGCTCGCGCGCCTGTGCCAGCAGCGGTTCCACGAGCCGGTCGGTCCTCGTCAGGCCGGCCCGGCGGAGGGCGTCGGCGAGCCCTTCCGGAGCGGGCCCGTGCCCGTCCGTGTTCATCTCCTCATCGCCGAGCAGCTGTGGCCGCACCATGTTCACCAGGGCCGCGCCCACCGGGAGCCCCGCCGCGCGCAGTTCGGCCACCCCGTCGACGGTCTCCTGTACGGGCATCTCCTCCAGCAGCGTCACCAGGTGCACCGTCGTCTCGGGCGACTTCAGCAGCCGCATCACGGCCTGGGCCTGGTTGTGCACGGGGCCGACCTTGGCCAGGCCCGCGACCTCCTCGTTGACACCGAGAAAGCGGGTGATGCGGCCGGTGGGCGGCGCGTCCAGCACGACCGCGTCGTAGACCCGCCGGTCCTGCTTGTCCCGGCGGCGCACCGCCTCGCACACCTTCCCGGTCAGCAGCACGTCCCGCAGCCCGGGCGCGATGGTCGTCGCGAAGTCGATCGCGCCGAGCTTCTTCAGCGCCCGCCCGGCACTGCCGAGCTTGTAGAACATCTGGAGGTAGTCCAGCAGCGCCCGTTCGGGATCGACGGCCAGCGCGTGGACCTCGCCGCCGTTGTGCGCGACCGCGATCTTGCGTTCGTCGTAGGGCAGCGCCTCCGTCTCGAAGAGCTGCGCGATGCCCTGCCGTCCCTCGACCTCGACGAGCAGCGTGCGCCGCCCGCCGCTGGCCAGCGCCAACGCGAGTGCCGCGGCGACCGTCGTCTTGCCGGTCCCGCCCTTGCCCGTCACCACATGCAGCCTGCTCACGCCCCGGAGCCTAACCAGCGAATCGACGGGCTACGCTCGGCACCATGACGAAGTGGGAATACGCGACCGTGCCGCTGCTCGTGCACGCGACCAAGCAGATCCTGGACACCTGGGGCGAAGACGGCTGGGAGCTCGTTCAGGTCGTGCCCGGCCCGAACAATCCCGAGCAACTGGTGGCCTATCTCAAGCGGGAGCGCCAGTGAGCGCCGTCGAGTCCCGGCTGGCCGCCCTCGGGCTGAAGCTGCCCGACGTCGCGACCCCGGCGGGCGCCTACGTCCCGGCGCTGCGCAGCGGCAGCTACGTCTACACCGCGGGTCAGCTTCCGCTGGTCGACGGCAAGCTGCCGCTGACCGGCAAGGTCGGCGCGGAGGTTACCCCGGAGGAGGCCAAGGACCTGGCGCGTACGTGCGCGCTGAACGGCCTGGCGGCCGTCAACTCCGTCACGGGCGGCCTGGACCGGGTGGTGCGGATCGTGAAGGTGACCGGCTTCGTCGCCTCCGCCACCGACTTCACGGGGCAGCCGGGCGTCCTCAACGGGGCGAGTGAACTGCTGGGCGAGGTCTTCGGCGACAAGGGCGTGCACGCGCGCAGCGCGGTCGGCGTCGCGGTGCTGCCACTGGACGCGCCGGTCGAGGTCGAGCTTCTGGTGGAACTGGCCGACTGGCGGGACTGACACCAGGCCGGGCGTCCGCCCGGAGGACCGCTCTCGAACATCACACCGAGGGCCCGTAGCATCCGCCCATGGCGTCCTCCTCGAACGGTCAGTGGTATCCACCGGAATGGCCCGACCGCATCCGCGCCCTGGCCGCGGGCGAGATCACGCCCGTGGCCCCGCGGCTGGCCGCGACGGTCATGCTGCTGCGCGACAGCGGCGGCGACAGAGGTGCCACGGGCGGCGGTGCTCCGGGCAGCGGTGCTCCGGGCACCGGCGCCGACGACGGGCCGTCCGTGCACATGCTGCGCCGGCGCGCCTCCATGGCGTTCGCCGGCGGCGCCTACGCCTACCCCGGCGGCGCGGTCGACCCGCGTGACGAGCACTGGGGTTCCGCGGGCCGTAGACCGGGTGACGGCTGGGCGGGGCCTTCCCGTACGGAGCTGGCCGCGCGCTTCGGTACGGACGAGGCCACCGCGCAGGCGATCGTCTGTGCCGCCGTCCGTGAGACGTTCGAGGAGGCGGGCGTGCTGCTCGCCGGGCCGGACCCGGCCACCGTCGTCGACGACACCACGGGCGAGGACTGGGAGCGGGACAGGGCGGCACTCGCCGCGCACGAACTGTCCTTCGCCGACTTCCTGGACCGCCGCGGTCTCGTGCTCCGCAGCGACCTGCTGGGCGGCTGGGCGCACTGGATCACACCGGAGTTCGAGCAGCGCCGCTACGACACCTGGTTCTTCGTCGCCGCACTTCCCGAGGGTCAGCGCACCCGCAACGCGTCCACCGAGGCGGACCGGACGGCCTGGATCCGCCCGGGCGACGCCGCCGCCGGCTATGACAGGGGCGACCTGCTGATGATGCCGCCCACCATCGCCACGCTGCGCCAGCTGGCCGGGCACCGTACGGTCGCCGAAGCGCTGCGGGCGAGCGCACAGCGCGACCTGTCGCCCGTCCTGGCGCAGGCCCGGCTGGAGGGCGAGGAGGTCGTGCTCAGCTGGCCGGGACACGACGAGTTCACCAAGCGGATCGGCTCCGTCGGTGACAGCACCGCCGACGTCCGGCCGAACCCGCAGAACCGGCCGGACCCGAAGAAGGGGGACACCATCGCATGACGGACGCCGCTTCCCTCCCGGGCCAGCCGCGCGGCGGTGTGCTCAGCGGCCAGGCCACCGCGCGGGCCCACTGCGTCCTGGCACCCAACCCCTCCGCCATGACGCTCGACGGCACCAACACCTGGATCGTCGCCGAACCGGACTCCGACCTGGCCGTCGTCATCGATCCCGGCCCGCTGGACGACGACCACCTGCGCCGCGTCATGGACACCGCCGAGCGCGCGGGCAAGCGTGTGGCGCTCACCCTGCTCACCCACGGCCACCCCGACCACGCGGAGGGCGCGGCGCGCTTCGCCGAGCTGTCGGGCACGTCCGTACGGGCGCTGGACCCGGCGCTGCGACTGGGCGACGAAGGGCTGGCGGCGGGCGATGTCGTCCGTACGGGCGGGCTGGAGCTGCGCGTGGTCCCCACGCCGGGGCACACCGCCGACTCGCTCTGCTTCCATCTGCCCGCGGAAGGCGCCGTGCTGACAGGCGACACCGTGCTGGGCCGCGGCACGACAGTCGTCGCGCACCCGGACGGACGGCTCGGCGACTATCTGGACTCGCTGCGCCGGCTGCGCTCGCTGACGGTCGATGACGGGGTGGCCACCGTGCTGCCGGGACACGGTCCGGTGCTGGACGACGCGCAGGGGGCCATCGAGTTCTATCTGGCCCACCGCGCCAACCGCCTCGCCCAGGTCGAGACAGCGGTGGAGGGAGGCTTCCGGACAGCCTCGGCGGTGGTCGCGCACGTCTACGCGGACGTGGACCGGTCGCTGTGGCCGGCGGCCGAACTGTCCGTACGGGCGCAGCTGGCCTATCTGCGCGAGCACGGGCTGATCGAGTAGGCCTCTAAGACCGCCGGAAAAGCGCCGTCGGGCCCGGCAGGCGTGTTGCCTGCGGGACCCGACGGGCAGGACGTCGCGCGGGCGCGCGGTACCGGCCGCGGGTCAGCGGCTGCGCTTGGCGAGCCGCTCGATGTCGAGCAGGATCACCGCGCGAGCCTCCAGTCGCAGCCAGCCGCGGCCGGCGAAGTCGGCGAGCGCCTTGTTCACGGTCTCGCGGGAAGCGCCGACCAGCTGGGCCAGCTCCTCCTGCGTGAGGTCGTGCACGACGTGAATGCCCTCTTCCGACTGCACGCCGAAGCGGCGCGACAGGTCGAGCAGCTGCTTGGCCACCCGGCCCGGCACGTCGGAGAAGACGAGGTCGGACATCGAGTCGTTGGTGCGGCGCAGTCTGCGCGCGATGGCCCGCAGCAGGGCGGAGGCGACCTCGGGGCGCACGTTCAGCCAGGGCAGCAGGTCGCCGTGGCCGAGGCCGAGCAGCTTGACCTCGGTCAGTGCGGAGGCCGTGGCCGTACGCGGTCCCGGGTCGAACAGCGACAGCTCGCCGATCAGCTCCCCGGGCCCCAGTACGGCCAGCATGTTCTCCCGGCCGTCCGGGGAGGTGCGGTGGAGCTTCACCTTCCCCTCGGTCACCACATAGAGACGGTCACCCGGGTCGCCCTCGTGGAAGAGGGCCTCACTGCGCGCGAGTGTGGTCTCCGACATGGAGGCGCGCAGCTCAGCGGCCTGTTCCTCATCGAGCGCCGCGAAGAGCGGGGCGCGCCGCAGAACGTCGTCCACGATTCTCTCCTTGTCGACCTGCCCATGAGTGGTTTCGACCCCATGATGCCGGACGGTGAAACAGTGCGATCAGTCACAAGTTTGACTCACGCCCCCCGCCGTTCCGAAGGCAGGGGGCCGATCGGGCTGTGAATCGCCTTCGTGCGGGCCGAATGTCGGTGGGCCCCCTTAGTCTGGCCGAGTGTCCATTACCCCGGTGAGCGCACGCAGAGCGGGGCCGGGCGGGTGACCGCGATGGGAGATTCCGCTGTGGGCGAACATGAGCCCGGCAAGAGGTCGAAAGAGACAAAAGGGGCGAAAAGCGCCACGGAGGTGAGCGAGAGGGCCACCGCCGACAAGGCCACCGCGAAGAAGGCTCCCGCCAAGAAGGCCGCTGCGAAGAAGGCCGCCGGCGGCCGGAGGGCCGCGCCCGCCAAGCCGGAGTCCCGGCTCACCACGGTCCGCCGTGCCCGCCGCATCAACCGCGAGCTGAGCGAGGTCTACTACTACGCGCATCCCGAGCTCGACTTCGAGAACCCCTTCCAGCTCCTGATCGCCACCGTGCTCTCCGCCCAGACCACGGAC
>NZ_JBOHCV010000582.1:0-14243 GCF_050698815.1 Streptomyces sp. | reverse complement strand
GGTACGCGCACCGCAGGTTGAGCCACAGCAGACAGCCTAAGGCTCGCGCCGGGTGCGCCTGTGCGCGCCCGGCGCCAGCCCGGCCGTGGCGCGCCAGCCGGTCGCGGCGCTGGTCGCGGCACCGGCCGCAGGCTTCCGCGCGGGGTGCGTACGGGGGGCCGAGGCGCTCGTGCCCGTGAGCGATATCACCCCTTCCGCAGGTGATCGAGGCGGCGCAGGATCACGCCCTCGCGCAGCGCCCACGGGCAGATCTCCGCCCGCTGGACCCGGAGAAGGTCCATCGCCGCCTGCGCGACCAGGGCGCCCGCGAGGAGTTGGCGCGCACGGCCCTCGGAGACGCCGGGCAGCTCCGCGCGTTCCGCGGCGGGCATGGCGGCCAGCCGTGGCACCCACTCCTCCAGCGCACCGCGGCTCAACTCCCGCTCCACGTACAGGCCCTCACCGGAACGGGCCGCGCCGGCCAAGCGGGCGAGCTGCTTGAAGGTCTTGGAGGTGGCCACCACGTGATCCGGCGGGTTGAAACGGCTGAACTGGCCGACGACGCGGGCGATTTCCGCGCGGACGTGGCGGCGCAGCGCGCGTACGTCCGCGACGTCGGGCGGGTCGCCGGGCAGCCAGCTGGTGGTGAGACGGCCGGCGCCGAGGGGCAGCGAGACGGCGCGGTCGGGCTCCTCGTCCCCCCCGTACGCGATCTCCAGTGAACCGCCGCCGATGTCGAGTACGAGCAACTGCCCCGCGGACCAGCCGAACCAGCGGCGCGCGGCGAGAAAGGTGAGCCGAGCCTCGTCCTCGCCGGAGAGCACCTCCAGCTTGACGCCGGTGGCCTCGGCGACGCGGGCCAGGACGTGGTCGGCGTTGGCCGCCTCGCGCACGGCGGAGGTGGCGAACGGCAGCAGGTCCTCGACGCCCATGTCCTCGGAGATCTCCAGGGCGGTGCGGAGGGTGGCGGTGAGGCGGTCGACGCCGTCGGGGCCGATCGCACCCTCGGCGTCGAGGAGTTCGGCGAGTCTGAGTTCCGCCTTGTGCGAGTAGGCAGGGATCGGACGCGCACCGGAGTGCGCGTCGACGACGAGAAGGTGGACCGTGTTCGAGCCCACGTCGAGGACACCGAGTCTCATATGCAGCACGCTAACGGTATCGGGGGTTCGCACGGTTACGCTGTGGAGCGTGGGTAAGACGAAAGCGGCGAAGCGCAAGAAGCAGGACGAGTCGGCACGGGCCGGGCGGGCTGAAGGCCCGGGTCCGGCGGCCCCTCGTACGGAGGAGACCGGCCTGGACTTCACCCGGGCCTGGGTGGAGTTCCCCGACCCGGCCGACGCCGAACAGGTCTTCCGCTGCGACCTGACCTGGCTCACCTCGCGCTGGAACTGCGTCTTCGGGCAAGGCTGTCAGGGCATCCGCCCGGACCGGCCCACGGACGGCTGCTGCACGCTGGGCGCCCACTTCGCCGACGAGGAGGACGAGCAGCGGGTCGCCACGCATGTGGCACGGCTCACACCGGAGATCTGGCAGTTCCACGACGTGGGTACGGAGTCGGGGTGGGTACAGGAGGACGACGGCGAGCGGCAGACGCGCCGCTGGCAGGGCGCCTGCATCTTCCACAACCGTCCCGGCTTCGCCGGCGGCGAGGGCTGCGCGCTGCACACCCTCGCGCTGCGGGAGGACCGGGAGCCGCTGGAGACCAAGCCGGACGTGTGCTGGCAGCTGCCGATCCGGCGCACGTACGAGTGGGTGGAGCAGGCCGACGGCGAGCAGGTGCTGGTGGTGTCGATCGGCGAGTACGACCGGCGCGGCTGGGGTGCCGGGGGCCACGACCTGCACTGGTGGTGCACCTCGGCGCCCTCCGCGCACGGGGCGGCGAAGCCGGTGTACGAGTCCTACCGGCCCGAGCTGACCGAGCTGATGGGGGAGGCGGGCTATGAACGGCTCGCCGAGCTGTGCGACCAGCGCCTCGCCGTGGCCGCCGCTGCCACGGCCGCGAGGTACCCGTCGCTGCCGTTGCTCGCCCCGCACCCGGCCGATCCGCCCGCCTGACGGGGCCGGCGGGCCCTTCGGGGGTCGGCCGGCGCCTGTGGGGGTCGGCAGCGGGCCCGTGGGGCTCAGCTGGGCGGCGCGGAGCTGGGATCGCTGGAGGACGGCGGGTCCGAGGGCGAAGGCGTGGGGTCGGGCGGCGGAGTGGTGGGTGCGTGGGTCGGCGGCTTCGTGGGCTCCCCCGGGTTTCCCCCGCCGCCGTGGGACGGAGGGGTCGAGCCGGACCCCGTGCCCCTGATCGTGACGAGCGCGCCGGACGGCGCCACCCGGATGTGGGCCGACCAGGGGCGGGACGGCTCGCGTCCGCGGGCGACGGAGACCCGGACCGTGGCGGTCCCGCCGGGGCGCAGCACCCCGCTCGTACGGCTCATCACCAGCCACGGCGCGTCGCCGGACAACGCCCAGCGCACCGGCGAACTCCCGCTCGCCGTCAGCGTGATGAGGGTCGCGCCGCCCACGGGCCGCACGTCGACCGTGAGCCGTCCGGCGCCGGCGCCACGGCCGTTTCCACCCTTCTCGCCGTCGGTCTTGTCACCGGAGCGGCCCTCGCCGTTGCGGGAGTCGCCGTGCCCGTGGCCGTCCTTACGGTCCTGCGCGGCGTTCTCGTACGGGTTGCCCCCCAGCCCGGAGCCTTCCTCGCGCTCGGTGGCGGAGACGGCCCCGCCCTCGGACTCGCCGGTGAACGGCGCGCCACGGTAGGCGGCCCACAGCGCGAGCACCGGGGCGGCGATGACCGTGGCCACGACCGTGGTGGTGACGGCTCTGCTGCGCAGCCGTTCACGGCGCGCGCTGCGGTCCTTGACCTCCACCGGGAAGCCCGCTCTGTCGAAGCGCGGGCTGTACTGGCAGCGGGCGCGGCGCACCGCCAGCACGGCGGCCTCGACGGCGGGGCGCGGGGCTTCGAGCACGGCGAGCACCGCCGTGCCCGCCGGGGAGGTGCCCGGCCAGGGCACCCCGGCCATCGCGCGCTCCGCGGCACGGCGGCAGTCGGGGCACTCGTCGACGTGCCGCACCAGTTCGCGGCGGAGCGCCGCACCGAGCAGCACCTGGTCGTCTCCGGCGAGCCCCGCCACGGCCGGGCAGCCGCCGGACTTGACCACGGCCAGCGCGGCACGGGTGCGCTCCACCTCGCAGGCGGCATGGGAGAGCAACGTGCTCGCGGCCTCGGGGGCGAGGGAGAGCACGGCGGCGACCTCCGGCGCGGGCAGCCCGTGCCGCACGGCGAGCTCCAGTGCCTCGCGCTGCTCGGGTGTGGTGCCGGCGGCCTCCGGCCAGGCGAGCGCGGCCAGTTCGCGGCGGCGCTCGGCACGGGCCGGTTCGGAGAGGTGGGGCGCGGTGGCCGGCACCCTCCCGCGGTTGCCGTCGCGGTTGCCGTCCCGGCGGCCCAGCTCGGCGAGGCGGCGCCGGCAGACCCAGCGGGCCAAGGCGTACAACCACGGTCGGCGCAGGTCGCGTTGGGCTGGGGCACGGTCCCGGTCGAGCTGCCGCTCGGCGAGGACAAGCGTTTCACCCACGGCCGCGGCGGCGGCGTCGTGCTCGCACATGACCGACAGGCAGTACGTGAACAGGCCGTCCAGATACGGCTCGTAGCGCACCATGCCCCGCTCCTCCAGCGCGGCGGGAGCGGGCACGGCGGAGGCGGGCGCGACGGCCGGCACGGACACAGCCGGAGCGGACCCGGCCCGGCCAGCCGTTTCGGCGTCGGCGGCGGCGGCACCGGTCCTGCCCAGGACTCCGACCCCGCCGGAACGCTGGTGCTGCTTGTGCCGCCGCCCCGAGTGCGCGCGGTGTGCACCGGTGGTGTGCGTGGAATGGTCGCGCCTGCTGCTCATCACTCGGTGACGGTAGGCGCATGATGCTGCCCCGGAGGACCCAGTCGGCCGGGTTTAATCCTTACGGGTGACGATCTCCCTCGAAAGGGGAGACTGGACGTGGCAAACCGCCCAGAGACCTCACTCCCGCGTCACTCTTGTGCCCCTCACGGAGCGATCCCCGTGACGCCCCCCGTGTCAGCGGTCACGGCTACGGTGACCGTCATGGCTGCCCGTAAAGCGTCCGCCAAGGACCGCCCCTCGTACCGCTGCGCCGAATGCGGCTGGCAGACCGCCAAATGGCTCGGGCGCTGCCCCGAATGCCATGCCTGGGGAACGGTCGAGGAGCTGGGCGGCGCTCCGGCCGTACGGACGACCGCGCCGGGCCGCGTCTCGGCCGCCGCGCTCCCCATCGGCCAGGTGGACGGCACCCAGGCCACCGCGCGGAGCACCGGCGTACCGGAGCTGGACCGGGTGCTCGGCGGCGGGCTCGTACCCGGCGCCGTGGTCCTGGTCGCGGGCGAACCCGGGGTGGGGAAGTCGACGCTGCTGCTGGACGTGGCGGCGAAGGCGTCCGGCCCGTCGCATCACACCCTCTACGTGACGGGCGAGGAGTCGACCTCACAGGTGCGGCTGCGCGCCGACCGGATCGGCGCGCTGAGCGACCACCTCTACCTCGCCGCCGAGACCGACCTGTCCGCCGTACTCGGGCATCTGGACGAGGTGAAGCCCAGTCTGGTGATCATGGACTCGGTGCAGACCGTCGCCTCACCCGAACTCGACGGTGCGCCCGGCGGCGTCGCCCAGGTGCGGGAGGTGGCCGGAGCTCTCATCCGCGCCTCCAAGGAGCGCGGCATCGCCACCCTGCTCGTCGGCCACGTCACCAAGGACGGCTCGATCGCCGGGCCGCGGCTGCTGGAGCATCTCGTCGACGTCGTCCTGTACTTCGAGGGCGACCGGCACGCACGCCTGCGCCTGGTGCGCGGGGTGAAGAACCGGTACGGGACGACCGACGAGGTCGGCTGCTTCGAACTGCACGACGAGGGGATCACCGGACTCGCCGACCCCTCCGGCCTCTTCCTCACCCGGCGCGCCGAACCCGTGCCGGGCACCTGCCTGACCGTGACGCTGGAAGGGCGCCGGCCGCTGGTCGCGGAGGTGCAGGCGCTGACGGTGGACAGCCAGATCCCCTCGCCGCGCCGCACCACATCGGGTCTGGAGACCTCCCGGGTCTCGATGATGCTGGCCGTGCTGGAGCAGCGCGGCCGGATCAGTGCCCTCGGCAAGCGCGACATCTACAGCGCGACGGTCGGCGGCGTGAAGCTGTCCGAACCCGCTGCCGACCTCGCCGTCGCCCTCGCGCTGGCGAGTGCCGCCAGCGACACACCACTGCCGGAGAACCTGGTGGCCGTCGGCGAAGTGGGCCTGGCGGGCGAGGTCCGCCGGGTCACCGGCGTGCAGCGCAGACTCGCCGAGGCGGCCCGCCTCGGCTTCACCCACGCACTCGTCCCGGCCGACCCGGGGAAGATCCCCGCGGGTATGCGGGTACGCGAGGTCGCGGACATCGGCGAGGCGCTGGCGGTGCTGCCCGCCCGGACCGGAACCGCCCGCGACCGGTCGCCACAATGAGCTGGCAAGATCCCGTTACGGGCCACCGCACCGACGCAGTAGGGGGCGGCCCGCGCCGCCGGTAGACTTTGCCCCGGTCTCGCCCGTACGTACGCACGACCGAAGGAGTGCCGTGGCAGCCAACGACCGGGCAGCAGCTCCCGGCAGAGCCGGTGGGAGCTCCGGCGCCGAGGGCCTGATGCGCGCCACACTGAGCGCCGTCGCGCCTGGTACGGCCCTGCGCGACGGGCTCGAACGCGTCCTGCGCGGCAACACCGGGGGACTCATCCTGCTCGGCATGGACAGGAACGTCGAACCGCTGTGCACCGGCGGCTTCATCCTCGACGTGGACTTCACCGCGACCCGGCTGCGCGAGCTGTGCAAGCTGGACGGCGCGCTGATCATCGACCGGGACGTCACCAAGATCGTGCGTGCGGGTGTGCAGTTGGTGCCCGACGCGTCGATCCCCACGGAGGAGACGGGCACCCGGCACCGCACGGCGCAGCGGGTGTCCATCCAGACCGGATACCCCGTGGTCTCGGTCAGCCAGTCGATGCGGCTGATCGCGCTCTACGTGGACGGCCAGCGGCGGGTGCTGGAGGACTCGGCGGCGATCCTGTCCCGGGCCAATCAGGCCCTCGCCACCCTGGAGCGGTACAAGCTGCGGCTGGACGAGGTGGCCGGCACGCTCTCCGCCCTGGAGATCGAGGACCTGGTGACGGTCCGCGACGCGTCCGCCGTCGCGCAGCGGCTGGAGATGGTGCGGCGCATCGCGACCGAGATCGCGGAGTACGTCGTCGAGTTGGGGACCGACGGCCGGCTGCTCTCCCTCCAGCTGGACGAGTTGATCGCGGGTGTGGAGCCGGAACGGGAACTGGTCGCGCGGGACTACGTGCCGGAGCCGAGCGGCCGGCGCTCACGTACGGTCGGCGAAGCACTCGGCGAACTGGACCGGCTGACCCACTCCGAGCTGCTGGAACTCACCTCGGTCGCCCGCGCGTTGGGGTACAGCGGCGTCCCGGAGACGCTGGACTCGGCGGTCTCGCCGCGCGGTTTCCGGCTGCTGGCGAAGGTGCCTCGGCTGCCGGGGACCGTCATCGAGCGGCTGGTCGAGCACTTCGGCGGCCTGCAGAAGCTGCTCGCGGCGAGCGTCGACGACCTGCAGACCGTCGACGGCGTGGGCGAGGCCCGCGCCCGGTCGGTGCGCGAGGGGCTGTCGCGGCTGGCGGAGTCCAGCATCCTCGAGCGGTACGTGTAGCCCCGCTCCCTCAGCTCCTTGGACTGCTTGAGCTCCGTGAGCTATTTCAGCTCGAAGGAGGCCACGGCCTTCCTGAGGCCCTTGACCGCCACCTCGATCTCGTAGTCTCCCGGCTTCGCCGAACCCTTCGTGGGGGTACCGCAGTTGTCCGCGCTGGGCTTGCGGAACCAGGTGAAGGTGTGGGTGGACTTCCCACTGGCCGGCAGCTGGAAGAAGGCCGGCTCGGCCCCACGCTCGCAGTCCTGTGACGTCCAGAACGTACGGTCGCCGGAGTCGCTGATGGTGACGACGGTGGACGTACGGCCGAGGTCGATCTTGCAGGCGGTGCCGCGCTTGTTGGTGGCCGTGAGCTCGAACTCGGGCTTCTCGTCGGGCGCGTACTCCTTGTGCACACTGCGCAGGGACACCGTGACGTCCGATCCCTCGCAGTCGGCCAGCTGCGATCCGGCCGGTACGGCGGCGCCACCGCCGCCACCGCCACCGCCGGAACCGCCCGCCCGGCCGCCCGTTCCGCCCGCGCTGCCGCCGGGCTCCCAGCCCGAGCCACCGGAACCGCCGTCACCGGACCCGCCGTCGGACCCGCCGCCCGTGTCGCCGGAACCCCCCTCGGAGCCGCCCTCGGAAGTACCGCCGCCCGGCGGGTCGTCGCGCCCGCCGGGCGCATCGCTGATCGCCGGGCCGGAGTCCGTGGGGCCGGGGGTGATGGTGCCGGCGGGCCCGTTGCCGTCGTCGCCCTTGCCCTCGTCACGGGTGCCGCCGCCGTTGAGGCTCAGTGCCCACAGGGTCAGCAGCACCAGCACGGCGACGACGGCAAGGGCAACTGCCCTTCGGCGCCAGTAGATGGAGGAAGGGAGCGGTCCGATCGGATTACGCAGAGATCCCACGCGCAAACCTTACGAGACATCACGCGCCCCGTAGCACCGTAGCCGCCGCACGATGCGGCAACTTTTATGATGAACGTACGGCAGAGAGGTTTGGGCACCGCCGAGAGCGCCCCGCCGACCCGTCTCAACCCGCCCGCCCCGGCCTGTGCGTCGCGTTTCCCGGGCGGCTGCCGCCGTGTCAGGATCGGTTCTGCCATGACTGCGACCACCGAAACCGCACACACGCCTGAGCCCGAGCCCGGCTCGGCCCCCGCTCCCGACTCCGTCGGAGAGGCCGCCCGCGCCCTCCACTCCCCCGTCGTCGACTGGTTCACCGCGCACGCCCGTGACCTGCCCTGGCGCAGCCCCGACGCGGGGGCCTGGGGCGTCATGGTCAGCGAGTTCATGCTCCAGCAAACCCCGGTGAACCGGGTGCTGCCGGTGTACGAGCAGTGGCTCGCCCGCTGGCCGCGCCCCGCCGACCTGGCCGCCGAGTCACCCGGTGAGGCCGTACGCGCCTGGGGCCGGCTCGGCTACCCCCGGCGCGCGCTCCGCCTGCACGGCGCCGCCGCGGCCATAGCGGAACGGCACGGCGGCGACGTGCCGCGCGAACACGCCCAGTTGCTCGCCCTGCCCGGGGTCGGCGAATACACGGCGGCCGCCGTGGCCTCGTTCGCCTACGGGCAGCGGCACGCGGTCCTGGACACCAACGTGCGCCGTGTCTTCGCCCGGGCGGTGAGCGGGCGGCAGTACCCGCCGAACGCCACCACCGCCGCCGAGCGCAAGCTCGCCCGCGCGCTGCTGCCGGAGGACGAGGCGACGGCGGCGAGCTGGGCCGCGGCGACGATGGAACTGGGCGCGCTGGTCTGCACGGCACGTGCGCCCGCGTGCGGACGCTGTCCGATCGCACAGCAGTGTGCCTGGCAGCTGGCCGGCGCTCCGGAGCACGTCGGCCCGTCCCGGCGCACCCAGACCTATGCGGGTACGGACCGGCAGGTGCGCGGCAAGCTGCTCGCGGTGCTCCGCGATGCGGTGACCCCGGTGCCGCAGACCACCCTCGACCGCGTCTGGCACGAGCCGGTTCAGCGCGCCCGTGCCCTGGACGGGCTGGTGGCCGACGGCCTGGTCGAACCGCTGCCGGGCGGCGTCTACCGGCTGCCGATGAGCTGAGCCGCACGTGGGGGCCGCACGCGGGGGGCCGCACGTGGGGGCCGGAGCCGGGCTCAGCCCGCGTCGTCCGTGGCGCAGCCGTCCCAGGGCTTGCTCATGTCCAGTTCATCGGGGTTCTCCTGCTGCTGGGTGAGCGAGTACCAGTTGCCGGTCGGGTCACGGAAGATCGCCTCGGTGCCGTACGGGCGCTCCTGCGGCTCCTGGATGAACTCCACGCCCTTCGCCTTCAGCTCGGCGTAGGTCGCGTGACAGTCGTCCGTACGGAACGCGCCGGCGCCGAGCGCGCCCTTGCTGACCAGCGCCAGCAGGGCTTGGCCCGATTCCGGGTCCAGGCCCGGACCGTCCGGGCGCATCAGGGCGAACTGCACGTCCGGCTGGTCGGGCGGGCTGACGGTGACCCAGCGCGAGTCACCCATTGCCATGTCCATGCGCTCCACGAACCCGAGCGTCTCGACGAAGAACTTCTTGTCCCGCTCCTGGTCGGTGGACCAGACGGTGGTGAGGGCCAGACTCTTGATCACGACGGACTCCGGATCTGTGACGGTGCGGAAGGGGTGGCGGGAGCGGGGCGTTCGGTGAACGTGCGCCCACCCGCTCCACATCACCGTGCCAGAGCCGCGATCAGCCCGCTTCTTCGTTCTTGCGGTCCTTGAAGCCGCCGGTGAAGAGCATCGCGTAACACCCCGGGATCATCGCCGCCGCCCGGCGCCCGTGCCGCTGCCGGTACTCGCTGGGGCTGGTGCCGGTCTGCTTCTTGAAGCGGGCGGAGAAGGTGCCGAGACTGCTGAAGCCGACCAGCAGGCAGATCTCGGTCACCGTCACGTTCGCGGAGCGCAGCAGCTCCTCCGCCCGCTCGATGCGCCGCCGGCTCAGATAACGGCCCGGCGTTTCCCCGTAGGCGGCATCGAACGCCCGGACGAAGTGGTACCGCGAGTAGCCGGCGTGCGCGGCGACCGCGTCCAGGTCGAGGGCGGGATCGGCCCAGTCGCGGTCCATGGCGTCCTTGGCGAGGCGCAGCGCACGCAGCCGCGCCATGCCCGGGGTGTTCATGCGGCCAAGGCTGGCACACCGGACTGACACACCCGGTTGTCACGCCTGACCGTCACACCTTGCCGGTGCTCGCCGCGGGCCGTGCGGGCTCCGCCGGCTGTGCGGGCTGTGCGGAGCTCGGCCGCGCTGTTCACCACGCACGCGGGGACGTACACCCTGCAGAGCCTCGAGGGCGACCCCGAGGACTAGCGGAAAGCCGTCCTCGAGGTCGCCCAGGAGTTGGTGACCACGGCACACCGGGGGCATGCCTGAGGTCTGTCATCACACGTGCACGCCGTGGCCCCGCATCTCGCCGACCGGGTCCTTGCCGGAGCCGTAGTCCGGCGTGGAGCGGATCTCGAAGTGCAGGTGCGGACCGGAGGAGTTGCCGGTCGACCCCGACTTCGCGATGTCCTGGCCGGTCTTCACCTGCTGCCCGGGCTTGACCTGCAAGGAATCCAGGTGAGCGTACTGGGAGTAGGTGTTGTCGTCGTGCTTGATCACGACGGCGTTGCCGTACGAGGAACCGTCGCCCGCACCGTTCGGGCCGGCCTTGACGACGGTACCGCCGTGCACGGACTTGACCTGGGTGCCGGTCGGCACGGCGAAGTCCTGGCCAGAGTGCTTGTTCGCCCAACGGCCGCCGCTGTTGCCGAAGCCCGCGCTCAGGTCGTACGAGCCCTCCACCGGCTTGGTCCAGGAGTTGAGCTTCTTGCGCTCGGCCTCCCGGGACGCGCGCTCCTTCTCCGCGCGCTCCTGCGCCTCCTTCTTCGCGGAAGCGGCGGCCTGATGCTGCTGGTCGGCCTGATGCCGCGCGGATTCAGCCAGCTTCGACGCCGTGCCGGATGAGAAGACATCGCCCTGCCCGGTTGCCTGGGCGGCGACCGCCGAGCCCGCACCCAGGGCCACCGAGACACCGAGCCCGGCCGCTATGACGGCGGCCCTGGCACGGGTTCCGCTGATGGACTTGGCCACGTTCTTGGGGGTCTTCGACATACGGGTACTACCTCCGGAATGGCTGGGGGATCCCGAGTCATGGGACTGCGGGGGACAAAACATTGGTAACCCGTCCCATCCGGCATACCAAAGAGGGTTATTACTAAAGGCACTCGTAAGGACAAGAACTACACGAAGCACTCTTTTGGATTATTCGGACGCATCCATGCGGCCTTTCGGGGCCATCGCGCTGTCACGCCGCCCGCAGAACGTCCGGGACCTTGGTCCGCGCCTCTCCTAGCCCCGCTCGTAGACCCCGATCGGCCTGTGCGGCAGCTCACCCGGAGACACCCGTCAACGGCGTGACCGGCGGCCTTGGATGCGGTCCAGGTCACACGGGCCGGCCCTTGGCGCCCGGGCGTCCGGGCGCCGGGCACGGAGCGCTGTCGGCACTCGGCACGACCCCCGCCGCGGCCGGAGACCCCGGCCGGAGACCCGGCAGCCGACCGCGTGCCTTCCTGCGTCCGAACAGGCGTGAACCACTATGGCCCCCGCCCAACCACCCGCATAGGCTGGGCATTTGGCGCGCCAGAGCAAGACGGCCGGCACGCCCGCCCCACCCGTCGCACCGCACGTCATCAGGCACTCACAGCCCCTTCCGGGAGCCCGGACGCCCATGGAACCCGCCGTACGCCTCGCATCCACCGTCGTCGATCCGCTCATCACCGGGCTCTTCACCCCGGCCCCGCCCTCCCCGCCCGGCTCGGGGCAGCTCATCGCCGGTCTCGTCTCCTTCCGTGGCGAAAGGCCGACGCTCCACTGGGAGGAACTGCTGAGCGTGGCCGGTGAGCTTGTGCGGCAGGGGCTCACCGCCACCGGCCGGCGACTGCCCGCCGCGGAGGAGACGGGCACCGCCTCGGTCCTCGCCCGCACACTGTGGGTGATGGGCGAGCTGGACACCACCGACGCCCAGGCCGTGCGGCTCGGACCGCAGGACTACGCGCGACGGCTGCGTTCCGCCGTCCCCGGAGCGGACCGCGAACTGTCCGCCGAGGCCGCGTGGTTCCACGACAGCCTGCTGGTGACCGTCTGCCTGCACGTCCTCCACCTGCTGATTCTGCGCTCCCCCGCACTCGCCGAGCAGCTGCCCGAACGGAGCCACCGCATCGGCCAGCTCGTGGACCTCAACGACGTGGAGGCGTTGCGCGGACGGCCCGGCCCCTCGGCTCAGGACGCCGAGTTCGAGGACCGCTATCTGCGCCACGTCGCCGAGCAGTACAGCCGGGTCACCATCTACGGCATCGACCTGCCCAACCCCAACACCCCCGACAACTGGTCACTGGACGCGACCTACCTCAGCCTCGCCGCGGAGTTCGGCTCCGGCGGCACCGCTCCGGACGCCGCGGCCGCCGACGGCCGGGGACGCGGAGAGGACCAGGGGCCGGGACGGGACGCGGGAGAGGACGCGGGAACGGACGAGCAGCCCGTCATGTCCGCGGACCGGGCGCTGGGCGGGCACGAACGGGTACTGCTGCGCGGGGTCGCGGGCTCCGGCAAGACCACCCTCATCCAGTGGCTGGCCGTTTCCACGGCGCGCGACGCGCTGCCCCACGAACTGGGGCCCCTGCGCGGCCGTGTCCCCTTCGTGCTGCCCGTCCGCCGCTTCGCGCGCGAGGGATTTCCCGCTCCCGACGACTTCCTCGCGGCCGTACGCCATCCGCTCGCGGACGAGGCGCCCGAGGGCTGGGTCGTCCGCGTACTGGCCGAGGAACGGGCGCTGTTGCTCGTCGACGGGATCGATGAGGCGCCCGAACCGCAACGGATCGCGGTCCGCGACCAGTTGCGCCGGCTGCTGCGGATCTACTCCGGCAACCGCTGCCTCGTCACCTCCCGCCCGCCCGCCGTGGACGCGGACTGGCTCGCCGAGGAGGGCTTCAACGAGCTCAACCTCGCCCCCATGAACCGCGACCAGGTCGCCGCCTTCATCACGGCCTGGCACACCGCGGCCCGTACGGACGAGGGCAAGGACCACGCCCGCCTGGACGAGTACCGGGACCGGCTGCTGCGGTCCATACCGCTCTACCGTGAGCTGCGCGTGCTGGCCACCAACCCGCTGATGTGCGGACTGATCTGCGCACTGAACCGGGACCGGTCCGGGTCGCTGCCCAACGGCCGCAAGGAGCTGTACGAGGCGGCGATGGAGATGCTCCTCCAGCGCCGGGACCCGGAGCGCCGGGTGCTCTACGCGGACGCCGTCGACCTGCAGCGTTCACCGCGCGAGCGGCTGCTGCGCAAGCTCGCCCACCGCATGCTGGTCGACGAGCGCCCCGTACTCGACCACGCGACCGCCCTGGGCGAGATCGAGCGGCACGCGCCGGCGATACCGGCCACAGCGGGGCAGGGCGGGCCGGAAGAGATCTTCGGCCATCTGCTGCTGCGTACCGGGCTGCTGCGCGAACAGGCCGACAGGTCGGTGGAGTTCGTGCACCGCACCGTGCAGGACTACCTGGCGGCGAAGGAGGCGGTGGAGCAGGGCGACTTCGCGCTCCTCCTCGCGCACGCGCACGAAGCGGACTGGGAGGAGGTGATCCGGATGGCGGTGGCGCACGCCCGCCCCGGCGAGTGCGCCACGCTGCTGCAGGGGCTGCTGGCCCCGGGCAGGATCGGAATGCAGCGCAACCGGCGGCGGCTGCTGGCAGCGGCGTGCCTGGAGCACGTCACCGAACTGGACCCGGAGATCCACGCCCGTATCCGCCGCGAGACGCGCAACATGGTGCGGCCCGCCACCGTCGCCGCCGCCCGCGGGCTGGGCTGGGTGGGGCCGATCGTGCTGGAGATGCTGCCCGACCCCGCGACGGTCCCGGACGACGAGGCGTACCGGCTCGCGGTCACGGTGACCAGGATCGACGACGACGCCGCCGTGGACTATCTGGCGCGGCTGCGGGACCGTTCGTCACTGCCGCTGCGCGCCGAACTGGCACGCGGCTGGCGCAACTTCGAGACCGAGCGGTACGCCACAGAGGTCATCGCACACCTGGAATCGGAGGGTCTCTACTTTCCGGTCTCGGACCGGGTCGAGCTGGCGGCGCTGCGGAAGCTGGGCGGCCGGGAACGGGTGCAGATCGTGGGCCACTTCACGCCGGGTGAACTGGTGGACGGGCTGGCGCACGACCAGCTGACGCATCTGTGGCTCGCCTACGACCTGGGTGCGGGCATGGAGATGGAATGGCTCAGCGCCTTCCCGTCCCTGACCACGCTGCGGGTGAACCCGCGGCTGCCCCGGGTCAGCGGCGTGCCGGAGGGGGTCCGCATCCTCGCGTAGCGAGCAACGGCAGGGCCTCGCGTAGCGAGCAACAGCCGGGCCGGGACCGGCCGGCCCCGGCGACAGCACGCAGAAGTCCCCCGCCACCGGCGGATTCTCGGGGTCCTCGCAACACCTGACGGCCTACGTGGTCGTCAGTAGATCACGCAGGCGCTCGGCTGGGGTTTTCCAGCCGAGCGTTTTGCGTGGTCGGCCGTTGAGTTGCTGGGCGACAT
>NZ_JBOHCV010000581.1:0-4791 GCF_050698815.1 Streptomyces sp. | reverse complement strand
CCACCCCCGCCCAGTCCGAGCCCGAACTCGGCGCGGGCGGCGTGGACGCGCAACTGCCGCAGGGACCGCCGAAGAAGACCAGCGGCGGCACCGGCTTCAACGACGCGGCCCGGATCGGCAAGGGCGTGTGGCGGGACAAGATACTGCCCGCCCAGACGCTCTGGTACCGGGTGCCGGTCGGCTGGGGCCAGCAGCTGCGCTACGACGTGGAGTTCAGCAACGAGCCGACACTCGAGGAGCCCGCCACCGCGTACTCCTTCAGCCGCACCGACACCTACACCCCCCACCGGCAGCCGGTCACCCGGGGCGGCGAACTGCATGCCCGGAGCAGCTACACCGGCGATCCGAGCAAGGTCTCCGGGGGTGGGGTGCCGGTCTCCTGGACCAACCGGTGGGAGAACGACCCGAATGTGATCCCCGTGCACACCGCCGGCGGCTACTACATCGCGGTCACACTCGGCGCCGAAGCCGCCCGCATCGCGGAGAACCCCGACGTGGGCATCACCCTCCGTGTCGACGTCAAGGGCCAGGCCAAGGCGGGCCCGGAGCACAACGCCCCGGCGGCCAAGGCGGCCAAGGCGGCCGAGGCGGGCACGAGCGGCGGGGAGGCCAGGGACACCGCCGCGGACGACAGTGCAGGATGGAGCCCCTCCCTGATCGCCGCGGTCGCGGGCGGCGCGGGCGTGGTGCTGCTCGGCGGGCTGGCGTTCTGGTTCGTACGGGCACGTCGCGGCGGCGGTGGAGGCAGCAGTGATCAGGGCGGGTCGAATGCGATGAGGGGTGGCGCGTGGTGATGCGGCGCGGAGGAAGGCGGGGTGCCACCGGAGTGGTCGCCGCGGCGGCGGCGCTGTGCGTCGTAGCGGCGGTGCCGGGGCAGGCCGTGGGGGCCGACGGCGGGGACGCGCCGGCGTACGGAATGGCCGAGGACGCCAAGAAGATCAAGGGCACGGCCAGCAGCGGCGACGCCCCGGACGTCAAGCCCGGCATCTACACCGACTCCATCGGCAGAGGGGAGAAGAAGTACTACAGCGTCAGCCTCGACGCGAAGTCCAGCGCCTTCCTCTCCGCCGTGGCCGCCCCCGTGCCGGGCGCGAAGGTGCAGGGTATCGGCGACGGGCTGAAGATCAACCTGGAGACCGTCGGCGGCGACCCGTGCGACGGCGGCACCCAGCCGGGCTTCACCTCACAGGGCGCGGCCTATCCGATCGCCGACTACGCCACCCGTGTCATCGGCGCGGAGGACGAGTGCCAGCAGGCGGGCCCGTACCTCTTCTCGGTCGAGCGGGTGGAGTCGGCGACCTCCGACCCGACCCGCTGGCCACTGGAGATCCGCTACATGTCGGAGCCGGGCCTCAAGGGCACCGCGCCCGGCGCTCCCACCGACAACGGCGCCGACGACGAACCGCCGCCGCCGGTCAGCGGCAGCGCGAAGAAGAAGGCGCACGGCGGCACGGGCTTCAACGACGCCGGCGCCGTCTCCACAGGAGTGTGGAAGGACCGTGTCACGCCCGGCGCCACCCGCTTCTACCGGGTGCCCCTGGACTGGGGGCAGCGGCTGAACGCGGCAGTGGAGCTGGGCAGCGCGAGCTCACCGGGCGAGTATCCGCAGTCGGTCTACAACGGGCTGGGGGTGACGACGTACAACCCCGCGCGCGGAGCGTTCGACGACGACCACTTCGTCCAGTACACCCCCGACCGGTCGGCCCAGGTGGTCGCCCTCACACCGGTGGTGGACTACGGCAACCGGTTCGCCGACTCCGGCTACGACGCGCCCCTCGCGGGCTGGTACTACCTCGCCGTGACGGTCTCCCCGAAGGTCGCCGAGTACTTCAAGGGCACGGCACCGCTCACCCTCCGCATCGACGTCAAGGGCGCGGCGAAGCCGGGCCCGAAGTACGACGGCGACGCCGCGGCGGCGGGCTTCGGGGTGAGCGCGGAGGACAAGGAGCAGGCGGAGAAGGGCCAGAGCGCGGCGGAGGCGGAGCGCAGCGGCACGCTGGAACTCGTCGCGTACGGGGGCATCGGCGCCGGGACGGTGCTGATCCTGGCGCTGGCGCTGTGGATGCTGATGGCCCGGCGGCGCGCGGCAACGGGGGCGGGGCCGGGGGCGGCGCCCGTACCCGGGCAGGCAACGGGGCAGGCACCCGGGCAGGCACCGGTCACCCAGTCCGGGACGGTGCCGTTCTGGCCGCAGCAGCAGGGTCATGGATACGGGCCGCCGCAGGGCCAGGATCACGGGCAGCGGCCACCCCAGGGCCGGCAGTAGCCGCTGCCGCCCGGTGTGAGACCCGGTCGGATCCCGGTTCAGATCCCGGTCAGCGCCCAGATGCCGACCGCCAGGCAGAGCACCGCGACGATCAGCACCGGGACCGCCACCTTCGGGGGCGGTCCCGGTTTCCGTGCGGGTGAGGCAGGGCTCTGCCCGTAGGGCGCCGGCTGCTGCCGGGGTGCGTACGACGGGGGCGCGTACGCGGGCGGCGCCGACGTCGGCGACGGTGTCCCGGTCCCGGTCGGTGTCGGTGTCGGCGTGGGCGGGGTACTGGGCTGCTCGGGCGGAGGGCCGCCGAACCCGCCCTGCGGCGGCGACAGATGAAAGCTCCCGGTCGCCGAGGGCGGCGGCGACACCGCGGCCGCCGGCGCCGCGGTCGGCCCGTGCGGGCCGAAACCCGCGGGCAGCGGACCGATGTGGTCGAAGACCTCGACGATTTCGTGCTCCGCCGTCGCAGCCGACCCTGCGACAGGTGCTGCCAGCATCTCCGCCGCGCCTGCCAGTGCCTTACGGGCGCCGGTCGCCGTACGGAAGCGGTGCTGCGGGTCCGGTTGCAGCAGCTGGCCCAGTACCTGCCACAGCGGTTCCGGCACCCGGGCCGGGGCGGGCGGTACGCCGTGCTCGTACTGCGCCAGCATCTCCCTCGAGTCGGGCTTGCGGCCCGTCAGCAGGTACAGCCCGACCAGGCCCACCGCGAACAGGTCGGCGGTGAAGTCCGGCTCCGCGCCCATCATCTGCTCGGGCGCGAAGTAACCCGGCGTACCCAGCACGTAGTTGGTCTCGGTCAGCCGCGGCTCTCCCTTGCGCATGGAGATGCCGAAGTCGGACAGCCGAAGGTGCGGCCGGCCGGTGCCGGTGGGCTCCAGCAGGATGTTGGCGGGCTTGATGTCGCGGTGTACGACGTCCTCCGCGTGCACCGCGGTCAGCCCGGCCAGCAGCTGGTCCAGCAGCGTGCAGACGAAAGAGGGCGGCAACGGGCCGTAGTCGCCGATGAGATGGGCCAGCGACCCCCCGCTGACCAGGTCCATGGTGAACAGGACCTTGTCGTCGTCGGCGGCCCAGCTCGCAGGGGCCAGGACGTGTGGATGGTCGATGCGCAGGGCCTGTTCGCGTACGAACCGCAGCAACGAGTGCGCGTCGCTCTGCTGGAGGACCTTGGCCGCGACGTAGCGCTTGCGGCGCCGGTCCCACGCGCGCCACACCGCGCCGACTCCGCCGCGGCCGATCGGGTCGGCCAGTTCGTATCTGCCGGCGAAGACCTCACCCATGACGCTGTGCCTGCCCCCTGCTCGCGGTTGGTTCCTGCCGACTGATCCGGATCAGCTCTGGTGCGACTCGTAGTGCTTGACGGCGTCCGCGGTGCGGCCCGCGCCGTACACCCGGAGGAACTCTGCCAGCTCCGGGTGTGTGGAGGCGAGTGCCGAGGAGGCGTCGAGGATGTCGGCCGCGTCCGAGACCGAGCGCAGCAGCGACTGGATCTCCCGCACGACCCGCTTCACCGGCGTCTGCGACGGCCCGCCGGAAGCGGACGTCTGCGCCGTGCTGTTGAGCACGCTGCCGCCGGCGGTGCGCCGGACCTCGTCCATCCGCCGGGTCGCGTCGGCGGCGCTGACCTCCCCCTGTGCGACCTCGGCGGCCAGTTCCTGCAGGGCTTGAACCCGCTGTACGACCGCCGGATTGCCGATCTTCGCGCGCTGGCCGCTCATCAACTGGGAGAGCATGGGCGCGGAGAGGCCCAGCACGGTGGCGAGCCGGGCCTGGTTCAGGCCGAGGTCGTCGATGAGGCGGCGGAAGAGCGTCCCCAGCGGCTCCCCGTACCACTGGCTTTGCAGCTCACGCGATTTCGCTGTGGTCTCCTGCTGTGCTGCGTCCATCACGTCTCCCCTGGACTCCCCTGGTCGCTTCGCTGGCGCGAACTTGCCGAGCATCCTACGGAGGGTGCACGACAAGGGGCGATACCCGGTCGGAATTCGCTCCCCGGAGCCGGTAGGCTGTGGTGCCGCGGGGCCTTAGCTCAGTTGGTAGAGCGCTGTCTTTGCATGGCAGATGTCAGGGGTTCGACTCCCCTAGGCTCCACCTTTCGAGGACTCCCTGAAGTGCGGAAACGTACTGTCAGGGGGTCCTCTTCGCGTGGTGGCCGCCGCGTCGCGGGGTGCCGGCGCCGACGGTCGGGGGGCAGTGGCGGGGCGGCGGCGGGACGGGTGGGGGCGCGAGAGAACACGTACGAGCGTCGCCCTGGCCCGGAACGAATGGTGACGTGACGTCGTGGCCCGGGGGCTGTCGGTCACGGAGTCCGCGCCGTCCGGGCCGAGTTCCGGGTACGACGGGGGTGTCGTACGGCCATGGTGTGGGGGGTTCGTGACCGTCCTGTGCCGGGGGTCCGGGATGCCGCCACCCCCCACTTCACCGGCGCGAACGCGTGCGTACGCGCCAGTACGCGGGTCTCAGCCGCGGTGGCGCAGCGCGCTCGGCCACCACACCGCCGGGCCGATGTCGCGGGCGAGCGCGGGGACCAGCAGCGA
>NZ_JBOHCV010000580.1:0-4995 GCF_050698815.1 Streptomyces sp. | reverse complement strand
AGGCCACCCCGCCCCCGCCCGAGCCGGACGCGCAGCCGGCCCCGCCCACGCCGCGCGGCGGCAGAGCCGGCGGCCTGCTGCGGTCCAGCGCCATCATGGCAGCCGGCACCATGGTCTCCCGCCTCACCGGCTTCATCCGCTCGGCGATGATCGTCGCCGCCCTCGGCGCCGCCGTACTCGGCGACACCTACCAACTGGCCATCACCCTGCCGGTGATGCTCTACGTGCTGACCGTCGGCGGCGGCCTCAACTCCGTCTTCGTGCCGCAACTCGTCCGCGCCATGAAGGAGGACGGTGACGGCGGCGAGGCGTACGCGAACCGGCTGCTGACTTTGGTCACCGTCATCCTCGGCCTGCTGACCGTGGTCACCACCCTCGCGGCGCCCCTGCTGGTGCCCATGATGTCGGTCAAGTTCGCGGAGAACCCCGCCGCGAACGAGGTCACCGTCACCTTCGTCCGCTACTGCCTGCCGTCCATCTTCTTCATGGGCATCCATGTGGTGATGGGCCAGATCCTCAACGCCCGCGGCCGCTTCGGCGCCATGATGTGGACCCCGGTCCTGAACAACATCGTCATCATGGCGACCGTCGGCGCCTTCCTGTGGATCTACGGCACCGCCGCCGAGTCCGACATGACCGTCGGCAGCATCCCGCCCGAGGCCGTACGTCTGCTGGGTGTCGGCACCCTGCTGGGCCTCGTCGTGCAGGCCCTCGCCATGATTCCGTACCTGCGCGCGTCGGGCTTCCGCGTCCGGCCCCGCTTCGACTGGCGCGGCCACGGTCTAGGCAAGGCCGCCAAGCTCGCCAAGTGGACCATCCTGTTCGTGCTGGCCAACCAGGCGGGCGTCCTCGTCGTCTCCCAGCTCTCCACCTGGGCGGGCGACACCGCATCCGCACAGGGCAGCCCCGGCACCGGCTTCACCGCCTACTCCCAGGCCCAGCTGATCTGGAACATGCCGCAGGCCATCATCACCGTCTCGGTGATGGCGGCGCTGCTGCCCCGCCTGTCCCGCGCGGCCAGCGACGGCGACCACGGCGCCGTCCGTGACGACATCTCGCAGGGGCTGCGCAACTCAGCCGTCGCCATCGTGCCCATCGCCTTCGGCTTCCTCGCCCTCGGCATCCCGATGTGCACGCTGATCTACGGCTCCTCGGGCGTCGACGCCGCCCGCTCCATGGGCTTCGCGCTGATGGCTTTCGGTGTCGGCCTGATCCCGTTCTCCGTCCAGTACGTGGTGCTGCGCGCCTTCTACGCGTACGAGGACACCCGCACACCGTTCTTCAACACCGTCATCGTGGCCGCCGTCAACGCCGTGGCCGCCGCGCTGTGCTTCGTGCTGCTGCCGGCCCGCTGGGCGGTCGTCGGCATGGCCGCCGCCTACGGCTTCGCCTACATCGTCGGTGTCGGAGTCGCCTGGCGCCGCCTGCGGCTGCGGCTGGGCGGCGATCTGGACACCTCCCGCGTGCTGCGCACGTACATCCGGCTGGCGGGCGCCGCCGTGCCCGCCACGGCCGCCGCCGGAGCCGTCGCCTACGCCATCGCCAGGGCGCTGGGCAGCGGAACGCTCGGTTCGCTGGCATCGGTGATCGCCGGCGGGATCGTTTTGGCCGCCGTTTTCGTCCTAGCGGCGAAGCGGATGCGGATCGAGGAGATGACGGCCATGGTCGGCATGGTGCGCGCCCGTCTCGGGCGCTGACCGCACAACCATCCGCGGCCACCGTGTGTCGTGCATACCGGCGGACTGTGGGCACAATTGTCGAGCAGTTTCACAGCGTGGCTGCAATGAACTGGGGAGGCAGGAACGACGGTGGCGGAACGGAGCACAGCCGCCGTCGGCGTGGCTGAGACGAGCGGTGAGGCAGAACCGCTCACCGCCGAGGCGGACGAGGCCCACGCCGGCAGCGCGACGGACGGACACAGCGGCAACAGCGGGCCCACGGCCACGGCGGACACCAGAGAAATCCCCGACGCGACCGGCGACGGCCCCCACGACGACAGCACCGGCACAGACGCAGGCCCGGACAGCCGGCAGGCGGAGACCTCCACGACGCCCGCGCCACCCGAGCCGCACAGCGGACACAAACTCGCCCGACGGTATCGTCTGGAGGAGTGCGTCACCCGTTTGGACGGCTTCAGCAGTTGGCGTGCGGTCGATGAGAAACTGCGCCGCGCCGTCGGCGTGCACATCCTTCCGACCGGTCATCCCCGCGCCCGCCCGGTGCTCTCCGCGGCCCGTTCCTCGGCACTCCTGGGCGACCCCCGCTTCGTCCAGGTCCTGGACGCCGTCGAGGACGACGACCTCGTCTACGTCGTCCACGAGTGGCTGCCCGACGCGACCCCCCTCAGTGACCTGCTCCCCGCCGGACCGCTGCCCCCGCACGACGCGTATCAGCTCGTCAGCCAGCTCTCCCAGGCGATGACCGCCGCCCACCGTGAGGGACTCGCCCACCTCGGGCTCACCCCGGGCGCGGTGCTGCGCACCGGTTCCGGCCAGTACCGCATCCGCGGCCTCGCCGTGAACGCCGCGCTGCGCGGAAGCAGCAGCGACACGCCGCAGCGCACCGACACCGAGGCGATCGGCGCGCTGCTCTACGCCGCGCTCACCCAGCGATGGCCGTACGAGGAGGACGCGTACGGGCTCACCGGCGTCGGCACCCTCGCCAAAGGCACCCTCGTCGCGCCCGAGCAGGTGCGCGCCGGAGTACACCGCGGTCTCTCCCAGCTCGCGATGCGCGCCCTCGTCAACGACGGTGCCACCGCCTCCAGTCACGAACAGCCCTGCGCCACCCCCGAGGAGCTGGCCAAGGCGGTCGCCGCGCTGCCCCGCATCCGGCCCCCGGAGTCCTCCTTCGGCGCCCCCCGGCCCTACCAGCGCACCACCTACCAGCAGGGCGGGTACGGCCCGGGGAGCCCCACCCGTGCGGCCACCGACAGCGGCGGCCCCGGCCCCGTCAGCGACGCCCCGGCACCGCCCGCCCTTCCCGGGCGTACCGGCAAGGCGCTCAAGTGGGGCGTCTCCGCGCTGCTCATCGCGGCGCTGGGGCTCGGCAGCTGGCAGGTCGCCGACACGCTGCTCAAGGGCGACCACTCTCCTCGCGGCACAACCGGCCAGGGTGGACAGCCGCAGGGCAACGCGGGTGTCGCCGGCACGCCGGTGAAGATCGTCGACGCCAAGGACTTCGACCCGCTGCCCGGTGGCAACGGCAGTGAGAATCCGGCGGACGTCTCCGACGCCTACGACGACTCTCCGGGCACCTACTGGCTCACCCAGAGGTACTACGGCCGTCCCGACTTCGGAAACCTCAAGCCGGGCGTTGGCCTCATCCTCGACCTGGGCAAGCCGCAGCAGGTGAGTACGGTCAAGGTCGACTTCATGGGCCGGACCACCGCCGACTTCCTCGCCGCGCCCAGCTCCACCGCCACGATGCCCGGTACCCTCGCCGGCTTCAGCAAGGTCAGCGGGGGCGCCGGGGAGCACCTCACCCTCAAGGCGAAGAAACCGATCAAGACTCGGTATGTACTGGTGTGGCTCACCAAGCTCCCGCTCTCGGACGACGGCAACTACCGTGGCCGGATCACGGAGATCCAGGTCCTGAGCTGAGACCTCGACACGACGAACGGCCGACGGGGCGGCCGGCTCGGACGGCGGGCGGGGGATGACGGGAGGCGTCCGACGGTGAGCGACGACCGCGGCGGCGAAGCGAAACGCCGCCGCCCCAGGCACGGGCGTGACCGGCCCGGCAAGGCAGGCGGACCTGCCCGGCCTCCCATACCGGCCCAGGGCCAGTCCCAGGACGACTCCCAGGGCCGGTCCCAGGGCCGGGATCACGGCCAGGACCAGGCCCGCGTAGCCGAGGCCGACGACCGCGAGCTCCTCGCCCGTCACGTCGACGGCGACCGCCAAGCCTTCGGAGAGCTCGTACGCCGGCACCGGGACCGCCTCTGGGCAGTCGCGCTGCGCACCCTGGGCGACCGTGAAGAGGCGGCCGACGCCGTCCAGGACGCCCTCATCTCCGCCTACCGGGCCGCGCACACCTTCCGCGGCCAGTCCGCCGTCACCACCTGGCTGCACCGGATCACGGTGAACGCCTGCCTGGACCGGGCCCGTAAGACGGCTTCCCGCCGTACCTCACTCACCGACGACACCGAGCGCCTCGACCAGCTGCTGGAGCCGCACGAGTCCGCCGCCGTACCCGCCGAGCGCCAGGACCTGCACCGCCAGCTCATCGCCGCCCTCGCAGAGCTGCCCGCCGAGCAGCGCGCCGCCCTCGTACTCGTCGACATGCAGGGCTATCCGGTCGCCGAAGCCGCCGAGGTTCTTGGTGTGGCGGTCGGCACGGTCAAGAGCCGCTGTGCCCGTGGCCGCGCGCGGCTGCTGCCGCTGGTCACACACCTGCGTCCGAACGGGGAAGGGTGGGGTACGGCACAGCACGGCGGGGGAAGGAACCGGACCGAGGGACCATCCGTCCCACCGCCGAAAGGCGTCACGCAGCAGCCCGGAGCCGTGAAGGGAGGAGGAGAGCAGACATGACATCCACCCCCTTCACGTCCGGCGGGCCCAGCGCCGACGGCCACCCGGACGTGCCCGAGATCTCCGCGCTCACCGAGGGAATGCTCAGCCCGGAGCGATCGACCGCTCTGCGGACCCACCTTGCCGACTGCGTGCTCTGCGCGGACGTACGCGCCTCGCTGGAGCAGATCCGCGACGCGCTCGGCACTCTGCCGGGCCCGGCCCGGATGCCCGCCGACGTCGAGGGCCGCATCGCCGCCGCCCTCGCCGCCGAAGCCCTGCTCGACGCCTCGCCGTCCGCGCCGCCGGAGGACGACGCTGTTTCACGTGAAACCGCTCCCGGCGTACCCCGGCCCGTAGCAGCCGCGGTTTCACGTGAAACATCCGCCGCGCGGGCGGAGAACGCCGGTACTCCGCGGAGCACCGGCCCCGAGCGTCCGTCCGTCCGTCCCGGCGGCACGACCGGACCGGGACGCCATCGGCC
>NZ_JBOHCV010000579.1:0-5848 GCF_050698815.1 Streptomyces sp. | reverse complement strand
CCTGCGCGAGGAGCCGCCGCCCCGCGAACCGTGCACCCGGCACGCCGGTCTCCGCCCCCCCGGGGGGCGTGGAGCCTCCCGGCGAAGCCGGGAGAGGGCGAATCGTGGCCAGGCCGCGAGTCCCGCTCGCCGGCGACGAGAAGGACGGCTTCGCACCGGTCGGCGAACGCCGCGTTCAGGCTGTCCTGTTCGTCGCCGGGCGTCGCCGGAGAGCGCTCGCGAGCTCCGTCAACCGCGGAGGGGGTGGGGGATGCCCGCGGTGACCAGCAGAACCTGTTCGCACTCCGCCGCGAACGCCGCGTTCAGGCGGCCCAGTTCGTCGCGGAAGCGGCGACCCGCCGGGGTCGCGGGTACGACGCCGGAGCCGACCTCGTTGCTGACCGCGACCACGGTGCGCCGGGTGCCGCGCAGTGCCGCGACCAGTTCCGTGACCCGCTCCCGCAGCGCCCGCGCGCCGCCGTTCTTCCAGCGGGCGTCGTCCCACGCGCCGGCCTCGTCCATCGCATCGGTGAGCCACAGGGCGAGGCAGTCGATGAGCAGGGGCGGGCCGGTGCCGGTGAGGAGCGGCACGAGGTCGCAGGTCTCGCGGGTGCGCCACGACGCCGGCCGTCGTTCCCGGTGCGCGGAGACGCGTTCGGCCCACTCCGGGTCGCCCTCCCGGGTGCCGCCGGTGGCCACGTAGACGACGCCCGGGAAGGTGGCCAGCGCCCGCTCCGCGGTCACCGACTTCCCCGAGCGTGCGCCGCCCAGCACGAGTGTGCGGCGCGGCACTTCGGGGATCTCGACGTAGTCGCCGACGACGAGCGTCGTCCCGTCCGGTTCCGTGCGAGCTCCCGCCTCCGCGAGGCGCCGGCGCAACTCGGCACCGGGCGGCACGTCGTGGTCGAGGTGGACCGCGACGATGTCGGTCGCCGGGCCGATCGCACCGGCCGCCCGCAGCCTGGCCAGCGCGTCGGGACGGCCCAGCACGTCGAGGAGCACCATTTCGTACGGGGTGGAGTGCACGGAGTGCGCGGCGGGCGCGGGCTCCCCGGCGGCATGCTCCTCCACCAGCCCGGCCGGCGCCGCGCCCGGCGGCAGGTACAGCAGCCGCACTCCGCCGGGCCCGGTCACCTGGTATCCGGTGCCCGGCGAGTCCAGTGCCACGGCGCGTACCCGGTGGCCGCTGATCAGGGCGAGCTCCTGCCGGTCCGGTACCCGGACCGGGGCGGGCAGCCCCGCGGGGAACTCCAGCGGCGGGCCGTCCTGCGGATGGGAGAGGAGTACCTGCCGTACACCGTGCAGCGACCGCCCCGCCCGCGCGGCGGCGAAGGCGGGACCGGGGGTGAGGTCGAGCAGCAGGGTGCCGTCGATGAGCAGCGCGGTCGCGGCGCGTGCCCGCGTACCACCCATGGCGCAGGCCGCGCACACGGCGCAGGGGCAGTCGGGGCGGGGAAGTCCCCGGGGGGCTCCGGTGCCGAGAAGAGTGAGTTCCACACCCTGATCGTCTCGCGGGCCGACGGCAATCGCGCATCAGGTCGTTACGACCTGGTGCGGTCGTTACTCTGCGGACAGCAGCATTCGATCCCGGGAGGCACACATGGCGTGGACGTGGCGGTTCGAGAAGGCGGACGGCGCTGAGACCGAACCGGCCGTGAAGCCCGACGAGTTCCCCACTCAGGGCGACGCGGAGTCCTGGATCGGCGAGGTCTGGAAGGAGCTGTTGGAGGGCGGTACCGATCAGGTGACCCTGCTGGAGGACGGCAGCAAGGTGTACGGGCCGATGAGCCTGCACGCCGGCGACAGCTCCGGCGAGGGCGCATCCGAGGGGGACGGAGCGAGCTGAGCAGAGGTTCCCCACGCTTCGTCCGGGCGGTCCTCGGAGGCCGCCCGGAACAGGGCCGGCGGTCAGCCGCCGCGCATCCCGCACACGTGCAGCATCGCCGCCACCGAGCGGTACGGGTCGGTGCGTGCCGCGCGCTCCTCCACGGCCAGCATCCGCTCGTCCGGCTCCCCGTCGGGCCGGCCGCCCTCGTGGGCGAAGATCCCCACCCCGTACCACTGCCGCAGCGGTGTGCCGATGCCCGCCAGCCCGCTGGTCAGCGTCGACAGCCGGAAGGCGCGGCCGGCCCGCTCGGGGAAGTCGAACGCGGCCAGTGCCGCGTCCCAGTCGCCGGCGCGGCCGGGTCCCACGGCCAGCGCGTCGTCGTTCCGTATCAGCAGGGACAGCAGCCCGCCCGCGGCCAGCACCCTAGCCAGCCCGGCGAGGGTGGTGCCGGGGTCGCGGGCCTCCATCAGCTCGCCGTGGCACAGCACCACGTCGAAGGTGCCGGGCAGGAAGTGCGCGCCGGTGTCCTGGCTGCCCGCGGAGACGACGCGCACCCGCTGCCGTATCCCCTCCGGCTCCGCCGCCAGCTCCTTCTCCAGGAGCTCGCGCAGGTCGGGGTCGTCCTCGAGGCCGGTCACCTGGTGACCCGCGCGGGCCAGCCGCAGCGCCTGTACGCCCCGGCCGAGCCCGACGTCCAGCACCCGCAGCCTGCGGCCCACCGCGAAGCCCGCCGCGATCCGCTCGTCGAGCTGGCGGGCCACCAGTTCCTGGCCGAGCGGCCCGAGCCGGCCCGGCTGCCCGAGCTGCCCGCTCAGGGCGTTTCGCCGCGGGCGACCTGCGGCTTGGGCAGGCGCATCCGGCGCAGCTGGAGCGTACGCATCAGGGCGTAGGCGGCGACGCCGCGCGTGGGCTGGTCCGGGAAGCGCTTCCGCAGGGTCCTCTTCAGCCGGATCACGAGGACGATCGAGTCGATCACGATCATCACGATCACGAAGAGCCACAGCAGCAGCGAGATGTTCTTCAGCTGGAGCGAGGGCATCATGCTCAGCACCAGGATGATCACTGCGATGGGCAGGAAGAACTCCGCCACGCACCACCGCGAGTCCACGTAGTCACGGGCGAAGCGCCGCAGGGAGCCCTTGTCACGTGCGGGCAGAAAGCGCTCGTCGCCGCCGGCCAGCGCCTGACGCTGCCGGGCCATGTCGGTGCGGCGTGCCTCCCGCTGGCGCTTGGCCGCCTCCCTGCGGTTCGCCGGGGCCTTGGCGATGGTGCGGCGCTGGGACTGCGCGGCACTGCGCTTCGGCGTCGGGCGGCCCTTGGGGGCTTCCGGATCACGGGTCTGCTGGGGCTCGGCGGCGGACACCCTGTTGGCGGCCGGGGCCTGCCCTTCCTTCGAGCGGCTTCGGAACACGCCTCCCAGGGTACGGTGCCACCTGGTGTGCTCCCCAGCCCGCCGGGGCACGATCTGGCAACGCCGGGCTCCCACCGGGCCGGCGGAGCGGTTCCCGCCTACTCCTTGGGCCGGATGTTCCGGAGCCCCGATCGTCCTTCAGGAGGAGCGCATCCGCTCCCGAACAGTGCGGTAATGGAAGTAGGCCCCGTACTGTGGGTTCTGAAAGTGCTGCTGAGGCTCAGTCCGTTACGAAGGGGGCGCGCGAGGCCCATGAGCGGTGTCATGAAGCGTATGGGGATGATCTTCCGCGCGAAGGCCAACCAGGCCTTGGACCGGGCCGAGGACCCGCGCGAGACGCTGGACTACTCGTACCAGAAGCAGCTGGAGCTGCTGCAGAAGGTACGCCGCGGTGTGGCCGACGTGGCGACGTCGCGCAAGCGCCTGGAACTGCAGCTCAGCCAGTTGCAGGGACAGTCCACCAAGCTGGAGGACCAGGGTAAGAAGGCCCTCGCGCTGGGCCGCGAGGACTTGGCCCGCGAGGCGCTCTCGCGGCGCGCGGCCCTGCAGCAGCAGGTCAGCGACCTGGAGTCGCAGCACCAGACGCTGCAGGGTGAGGAGGAGAAGCTGACCCTCGCCTCCCAGCGGCTGCAGGCCAAGGTGGACGCCTTCCGTACGAAGAAGGAGACCATCAAGGCCACCTACACCGCCGCCCAGGCGCAGACCCGGATCGGTGAGGCCTTCTCCGGCATCTCCGAGGAGATGGGCGACGTCGGCATGGCCATTCAGCGGGCCGAGGACAAGACCCAGCAGCTGCAGGCACGGTCCGGTGCCATCGACGAGCTGCTCGCCTCCGGCGCGCTCGACGATCACTCCGGCATGGCGAAGGACGACATCACCGCCGAGCTGGACCGCCTCTCGGGCGGCTCGGACGTCGAGCTGGAGCTGCAGCGGATGAAGGCGGAGCTGGCGGGCGGCGGCGGCGACAAGCAGGCCATCGAGGGTGGCGGCAGCACCGGCCAGGGCCAGAACCAGGGGCAGGGGCAGCAGTCCACGCAGCAGTCTCAAGACGGGCCCAAGTTCGAGAAGTAGCGTTCCCAGCAGGAGCCCGACTAGCGGCTGACGTCCCTCGCCAGAAGGAGAGCGACATGATCGTGCGGATCATGGGGGAAGGCCAGGTGAAGCTGGATGACAGCCACTTCGCCGAGCTGAACACGCTGGACGACGAGCTGCTCTCCGAGATGGAGACCGGGGACGAGGACGGCTTCCGCCGCACCCTGACGGCACTGCTCAGCGCGGTGCGGACGTTGGGCACCGCGCTGCCCGACGACGCGCTGGAGCCTTCGGAGCTGATCCTGCCCTCGCCCGAGGCGTCCCTCGAAGAGGTACGGGAGATGCTCACCGACGACGGCCTCATCCCCGGCTGACCGCCGCGGACCGGCCACGGCGCGGGCCCGCCGCACGCCACCTTCCCGGGTGGGCGGAGGCGGCGGTTCCGGAAGCCGTACGGTGCCTGATGTGACGACGAACCCCGCGACCGGCGCCCTGGGCGGGGCGCGGCAGTGGCTGCGCGCGCACCCCCGCGCCGCGGACGCGCTGCTCGCGCTGGCCGCCTTCCTCGCGACCCTGCTGGGTGCGGCGGCGCATCCGCACGGCCGGGACATCCGCCCGGCTCTGGAAGACCGTGATCTGAACGTCCAGACCGTCCTGCTGGCCACGCTGGCCTGCGCGGTGCTGGTGCTGCGCCGCCGCGCGCCGATGCCGGTCCTCTGCATCACCAGCCTGGTCACGGTGATCGGCCTGATCATCGTTCCACGCACCGGCGGCCCCCCGGACCACGGTGGCGCGCCGATCGTGCTCACCGCGATCATCGCCCTCTACACGGTCTGCAACCGCACCGACCGCGTCACCAGTCTGCGCGTCGGCGCGGTCACCGTCGGTGTGCTGACCGCCGCGGCCATGCTGTTCGGCGGCCGGCCCTGGTACGCCCAGGAGAACTTCGGCATCTTCGCCTGGACCGGACTCGCCGCCGCCGCGGGTGAGGCGGTACGCAGCCGCCGCGGATTCGTCGACGCCATCCGCGAGCGCGCCGAGCGGGCCGAGCGCACCCGTGAGGAGGAGGCCCGGCGCCGCGTCGCGGAGGAGCGGATGCGCATCGCCCGCGAGCTCCACGATGTCGTCGCCCACCACATCGCTCTCGTCAACGTCCAGGCCGGGGTCGCCTCACACGTCATGGACCAGCGTCCGGACCAGGCCAAGCAGGCCCTCGCGCACGTACGCGAGGCGAGCAGGCACGCGCTCAACGAGCTGCAGGCGACCGTCGGCCTGCTGCGCCAGTCCGGGGAGAGCATCGCGCCCACCGAGCCCGCGCCGGGACTCGGCGTGCTGGACGACCTCGTGGAGGGTTTCCACCGGGCCGGTCTCACCGTCACCGTCGACGCGCCACCCTCGGCCACCGGCCCGCCGCTGACCTCGGCCATCGACCTCACCGCCTACCGCGTCGTGCAGGAGGCGCTGACCAATGTGCAGAAGCACGTCGGCACCGGCGCGCACGCCGTGGTGCGGATCGTCCGGGCCCGCGCCGCGCTGGAGGTCACGGTGACCGACGACGGCGCGGGCGCCGCCGACGGCGAGCCGGCGCGGTCGTCGGA
>NZ_JBOHCV010000578.1:0-2559 GCF_050698815.1 Streptomyces sp. | reverse complement strand
GCCCTGCACCACCGCGCCCTCCTCGACCACCACGCCGGGTGCCAGCACCGAACCCGTCACCTGCCCGGCGATGACGGCGCCCGCACTGACCATCGACTCTCTCGCGATGCCGCCGGCGACGAACTTGGCGGGAGGCAGCTGGGCCTGGTTGGTGAAGATCGGCCAGTCGCGGTTGTAGAGGTTGAAGACGGGCTGCGTCGAGATGAGGTCCATGTGCGCGTCGTAGTACGCGTCGAGCGATCCGACGTCCCGCCAGTAGCCGTGGTCGCGCTCGGTCTCGCCGGGGACCTCGTTGTCGTCGAAGTCGTAGACCTGCGCCTGCCCGCGCTCGGTGAGCATGGGCAGGATGCTGCCTCCCATGTCGTGTACGGAGTCCTCGTCCTCGGCGTCCTGCCGCAGCGCCTCGAGGAGGACGCCGGTGGAGAAGATGTAGTTGCCCATCGAGGCGAACACGTGGTCCGGGTCGTCGGCCAGGCCCGGCGGGTCGGCCGGCTTCTCCAGGAACTCCCTGATCCGGGTGTCATGCGGGACCGTGCCGATGACGCCGAAGGAGGCGGACTGCTCGCGCGGCACCTTGATGCCCGCGACGGTGACACCCGCGCCGGTCGCGATGTGCTGCCGGAGCATCTGGCGCGGGTCCATGCGGTAGACGTGGTCGGCGCCGAAGACGACGACGTAGTCGGGCTGTTCGTCGTGAATGAGATTGAGCGACTGGAAGATGGCGTCGGCACTGCCGAGGAACCAGCGCGGGCCCAGCCGCTGCTGCGCGGGTACGGGCGTCACGTAGTCGCCGAGCAGCCCGGTCATCCGCCACGTCGTGGAGACGTGCCGGTCCAGGGAGTGCGACTTGTACTGGGTGAGCACGCAGATGCGCTGGATCCCGCCGTTGACGAGGTTCGACAGGACGAAGTCCACCAGCCGGTAGACGCCGCCGAAGGGCACCGCGGGTTTGGCCCGGTCCGCGGTGAGGGGCATCAGCCGCTTCCCCTCGCCGCCCGCGAGCACGATGCCCAGCACGCGTGGTCCTGCTGCCATCCCGACACCTCCACCACTTCAGTTCACCGGTGTTCACCGGTGTTCACCGGATCAGGCCGTCACCACAGCACGGTGTCACCTCGCCGCGCCAGTACGCCGCACGCCGTGCGTCGTTTCGCGGGGGTCGCGCATCGGGGGTGCCCGCACCGAGACTGCCCACACGACGAAGGCGGCGAGGAGGACGGATGAGCGGGGACGGGAAGGGGACCGGTGGGGAGGGGGCCGGCGGCCGTGGGCGGGTGCTGGTGGTGGACGACGACGCGGCGATCCGGCGCTCGCTGCGCCGCGGGCTGCGCCTGAACGGTTTCGCCGTCGACCTGGCCGAGGGCGGGCGCCGCGCCCTGTCCCGGGTACGGGAGCGGCCCGTACCCGGGATAGACGTCGTCGTGCTCGACATCTCCATGCCCGACGTCGACGGCATCCAGGTGTGCCGGACGCTCCGCGACGGGGGTGACGACGTGCCCGTACTGATGCTGTCGGCGCTGGACGAGACGGCCGACCGGATAGCCGGGCTCCAGGCGGGCGGTGACGACTACCTCATCAAGCCCTTCGCGCTGCAGGAGCTGGTGCTGCGCCTGGACGCGCTGCTGCGCAGACGGCGGCCCGCGCGGGAGGAGGACGCGGACGCCGGGACGGGTGCCGACGTGGTGCGGGTCGGCGGGCTGTCGCTGAACCCCGCGACCCGGGAGGCCCACCGGGACGGGGAGCCGCTGCCGCTCACCCGCCGCGAGTTCGAACTGCTGGAGGTCCTGGCCCGCAACGCGGGCATCGTGCTGACCAGGGACCAGCTGCTGGAACGGGTCTGGGGCTACGACTTCGAGGTGCGTACGGACGCCGTCGACACCTTCATCAGCTATCTGCGCCGCAAGACCGAGAGCGGCGGGGGCCCGCGGCTGCTGCACACCGTGCGGGGCGTCGGCTTCGTCCTGCGCGCGGACAGGGAGGGGCGGGGCTGATGAGGATGAAGCTCTCCACCAGGATCGCGCTCGCGGTCGGCGTCATCGTGCCCGTGCTGGTGCTGGCGGCCGGCTGGCTGCTGTTCCTGCTCGTCGCCCGCGACGTCCACACCGAGCAGGACGCGCATCTGCGCGAACGCGCCACCCTGGCGAAGGCCGACGCGCGGCGGTTGCTCAAGGTCACCGCCGCCGACCGCCCGCGGGCCGAACAGGCCCGTGAGCGACGGCTGTACGCGTCCGCCCTGGACGTGGGAATCCGGGTGACCGGCCCGCACGGCACCGTCTCCGGCGGACCGCAGCCCGACGCCGGGACGCCCCTCCCGGAGGCCGGTCCGCACCCGCGCCCGGTGACGGTACGGGACCGGGACCAAGACCGGGGCGACGGCGGGAACGGCGGGACCGACGGACCGGGGAAGCGCCAGGTCAAGAGCTGGCGGGTGCTGCCGGTCCAGATACACGGCGCGCGGCCGGGCGTGAACGGCACGCTGTGGCTCTTCTCCCCGGACACCACGGGCCAGGCCCAACTCGGCTTCGTACGGCGGCGCGTGCTGTGGGTGGCCCTCCTGGC
>NZ_JBOHCV010000577.1:0-4166 GCF_050698815.1 Streptomyces sp. | reverse complement strand
GACCTGGAAGATCCAGGTCCGCCCCACACGCGTTCCGGGCGCCGGCCGGCACCCGGACCGTCCGCTGCGACGACCTCAGGAGGGATCATGAGCGCCGTTCCGTCTGCCGGCTCTCCCGCCGGGGGTCCGGGCACCTGGCCGGACGTACTGAACTCGCTGCTGGCCGGTGAGGACCTGAGTGCCGACGCCACGGCGTGGGCGATGGACCGCATCATGCGGGGCGAGGCGACCGACGCCCAGATCGCGGGCTTCGCGGTGGCGCTGCGGGCCAAGGGCGAGACGGTCGGCGAGATCGCGGGACTCGTGCGGGCGATGTACGAGCACGCCAACGTCATCGAGGTGCCGGGCCGGACGGTCGACATCGTCGGTACGGGCGGCGACCGCGCCAGGACCGTCAACATCTCCACGATGTCCGCGATCGTCGTGGCCGGCACCGGGGCGAAGGTCGTCAAGCACGGCAACCGCGCCGCGTCGAGCGCGAGCGGAGCCTCGGACGTACTGGAAAAGCTGGGCGTAAATCTGGAATTGACGCCGGAGCGGGTCGCCGAGGTGGCCTCGGAGGCCGGGATCACCTTCTGCTTCGCGGTGAAGTTCCACCCTTCGCTGCGCCATGTCGCCAGCGCGAGGCGGGAGTTGGGCATCCCCACCTCCTTCAATTTCCTCGGTCCGCTGACCAACCCGGCCCGCGTGCGGGCGCAGGCGACGGGTGTCGCCGATGCCCGGATGGCGCCGATCCTCGCCGGCGTGCTGGCGGAGCGCGGGTCGTCGGCGCTGGTTTTCCGCGGCGACGACGGACTGGACGAACTGACGACGACCGCCACCTCCACGGTGTGGGTCGTAGGAGAGGGGAGGGTGCGCGAGGAATCCTTCGACCCGCGCGCCGTCGGCCTCGAGCTGGTGCCGGTCGAGGCGCTGCGCGGCGCCGACGCCGGCTACAACGCGGATGTGGCGCGGCGGCTGCTGGACGGCGAGCACGGCCCGGTCCGGGATGCCGTCCTGCTCAACTCGGCGGCCGCGCTGGTCGCCCTCGACCCGGGTGAAGGGTCCCTCGCCGAGCAGATCGCCCCCGCCATGGAGCGGGCGGCCGCATCGGTCGACAGTGGAGCGGCCGGCGCCGCGCTGGAGCGCTGGGTGGCCGCGAGCCACCGGTGACCCCGGGCGGACCCCCGCCGTCCACGATGAGGACGGCGGGGCGCCGCCGCGGGGGCGTGTGCCATACTCCTGGCCAGGTCACGAGTGACAGCGATCAAGGCCCCGGCCCGCTGTCCGGCAACCCTCCTTCCGTGGTGGGGTGCCCCGGGTGATGACCGGGCCGCATGACAGCAAGGTCCTGCGGCAAGCACGGATCCCTCGTCCCCTGCCTTCGGCGGGGAGGCCTATGGTCAGGGGTCCCTGGTCCTCGAGGGAGTCTCCCCGTGCGTCAACACGTCGCGCCCGCCGCCCTGTTCACCACCGCATCCGCTACCGCCACTGACGCGGCCACCGCCACCGGCGATCGCGCCGGTTCGCCGCTGCCCGTGCTGGGGCGGGACGTCCGCGTTCCGCTCGTGACCGGTGGCGAAGTGAGCTACGCGGCGCTGGACTACGCCGCCAGCGCGCCCGCCCTGCAGCGGGTGTGGGACGAGGTGGCCGCCTACGCCCCGTACTACGGCAGCGTGCACCGGGGCGCCGGTCATCTCTCCCAGCTGTCGACCGACCTGTTCGAGCAGAGCCGCGCCACAGTGGCGCGATTCCTCGGCTGCCGGGACGGGGCCGAAGGGGATGGGGACGACGTCGTCTTCACCCGGTCCACCACGGATTCGCTGAACCTGCTGGCATCCGCGCTGCCCGAGGGCACCCGCGTCTTCGTCTTCGAGACCGAACACCACGCGTCGCTGCTGCCGTGGCGGGCGAGTCCGACCACCTTCCTGGACGCGCCGCACTCGCCCGGGCAGGCCGTGGCGACGCTGGAGGCGGCGCTGCGCGCCGCGCCGGAGGGCCCGAAGCTGGTGTGTGTGACGGGCGCGTCGAACGTCACGGGCGAGATCTGGCCCGTACGGCAGCTCGCCGGGGCGGCGCACCGGCACGGCGCCCGTATCGTGCTGGACGCCGCGCAGCTGGCACCTCACCACCCGGTGCACATCGGTGAACTGGGCGTCGACTGGGTGGCCTTCTCCGGCCACAAGCTGTACGCGCCGTTCGGCGCCGGCGTGCTCGCGGGACGGGCCGACTGGCTGCGGGCCGCCGAGCCGTACCTGGCGGGCGGCGGCGCGAGCCGCACGGTCCTGCGGGGCGCGGACGGCGGCCTGGACGTCGAGTGGCGGACCGGCCCGGCCCGGCACGAGGCGGGTTCGCCGAACGTGATCGGTGCGTACGCGCTCGCCGCCGCCTGCCGGGCGCTCTCGGAGGCGGGCTTCGAGGCGATCGGGGGCCGGGAAGCGGAGCTGACCGGCAGGCTGCTGGACGGGCTGGCCCGGATTCCGGAGGTGACGGTGCTGTCCCTGTTCGGGGCCGAGGCCACCCGTGTGGGTGTGCTGTCCTTCGTGGTGGACGGCTGGAACAGCTCGCACCTGGCCACCGCTCTGTCCGCCGAGTACGGAATCGGTGTGCGGGACGGGCTCTTCTGCGCGCATCCACTGGTACGGAAGCTGCTGGGCGCCCAGCGGGCGGAGCCCGGCGGATGCGGGGCACCGGAGGCACCGGGGGAGCAGTCGCTGAACGCCGTCCGGGTCAGCTTCGGCGCCGGTACGCCCGACGAGCATGTGGAGCGGTTCCTGCGGGCGGTGGGCGAGCTGGTGCGGTACGGGGCGCGGTGGCGCTACCGGACCGAGGACGGGCGCTGCGTGCCCGACAGCGAGCGCGACGACGACAACGACCGCGCCGCGCTCGCGCGCTGAGCTCTCAGGCGTCCAGCCCGATGGCGAAGGCCGACTCCAGGTCGTGCCGGGAGTAGGTGCGGAAGGCGATGTGGGTCTCGGTCCCCAGCACGCCCGGCACCTTGCTGATCCGGCCCGGGATGACGTCTGCCAGGTCGTCGTGCCGGGCCACCCGCACCATGGCGATCAGATCGTGCGCACCGGTGACCGAATAGACCTCGCTGACGCCTTCCAGCGCGGCGATCTGTTCGGCGATTTCGGGGATGCGGTCGGTGCTGGTGTTGATGAGCACGATCGAGGTGATCACGGTGTGGACTCTCCCTGGGTCGCCGGAGCGGGCGTGCCCACTGTAGTGGTACGGAAACGGAGCCACGCGTAGAGGAAGCCGAGGGTGAACCCGACCACGTGGGCGAGGTAGGCCACGCCCGGTCCGTCGGTGTCGCCGCGAGCGGCGATCCACTGCAGAGCGAGCCAGAACAACAGGACGAGCCAGGCGGGGAAGCGCAGCGGCAGGAAGAGCAGAAACGGGAAGACGCTCGTGACGCGTGCCCTGGGATGGAGGTAGAGAAAGGCGCCGAGCACACCGGAGATGGCGCCGGACGCTCCGACGAGGGTCTCGTCCGAGGTGTGGTGCGCCACCGCGTAGCAGAGCATGGCGAGATAGCCGACGCTCAGGTAGCACAGGGTGAAGCGCACCGCCCCCATGCGCCGTTCGACCGGGCCGCCGAAGACGTAGAGGAACAGCACGTTGCCCAGCAGGTGCAGCCAGTTGGCGTGCAGGAAGAGCGCGGTGAGCGGGGTGAGCAAGGGGCGTACCGCCTCGCCCCACATGGTGTGCGGGAGCACACCCCAGCGCTGGAAGTACGCCGTCTGCGCGCGCTGCAGGGCCGCTCCGGTGCCGTAGCCGGGCAGGAAACCGGACGCGGGGCCGGTCAGGAAGATCAGGCCGCACAGGGCGATGAGGGTACAGGTCAGCACGGGGCGCTTGCGCATGAGGCGGATCATGACGCTTCGGGCACGGGGTGCCTTCCCCGACACACGAGGTGCGCCGCAGGTCTTAGGGTTGCGGGAAGCCCAGGCACCCTGCGGCCGCACCGCCCCCGAGCCCTCGACCGCCCCAAGGAATGAGGACGAGACCATGACGGTCCCCCCGCCCACGGCCGGCACCCGCTGGCGTTGCACGCTCTGCGGCAACCTGACGCGATTCGACGTGACACGTTCCAGCAAGGTGGTCGAGTACGTCCATCTGGACCTGGCCGGTGAGCCGAGCGTGGAGGAGCGGGAGGTGCTCAGTGAGAGCATCGAATGTGT
>NZ_JBOHCV010000576.1:0-11483 GCF_050698815.1 Streptomyces sp. | reverse complement strand
CCGCCAGTCGCCCGCAAGCTCCCCCACCTCGGCCCGTCCGCCGAGCCGCCCCTCGGTGCCGACCTCGCGGGCGACCCTCGTCACCTCGCCGGTGAACATGGAGAGCTGGTCCACCATGACGTTCAGCCCGGTTGCCAGCTGCCGCAGGTCTCCGTGGAGCTGGCGGTTTCCGTCGTGCAGCTCCATGTGCTGGGTCAGATCCCCGCCGGCGACCGCCTCCAGCACCCGGCTCGCTTTCGTCACCGGGGTGGCCAGCGACTCGACCAGGTTGTTCGCGTCGTTGACGCTCGAGGTCCAGGCCCCCTGGCCGGGGCTCGCCGTGACCCGCTCGTCCAGCCGGCCGTGCCGGACCACCTCGCGTCGTACGCGCGCCAGCTCATCGGACAAATGCTCGTTGCGGGCCGCGATCCGGTTGAAGACCCCCGTCAACTCGCCCAGAACGCCCTCGTCCTCGCTTGCCACACGTACCGAGAAGTCTCCGTCACACAGCGACCGCAACGCGCCCAGCAGTGGACGCAGATCGGCTGCGCGCACCGACTGCCCATTCGGGTCGTCCATGGCACCCCATTCCCGGCATCCAAGAATTATAAGCTTTATCCTACTGTAATGGCTTTTGGTCCACCTCTGCCCGATCAGGAGACACCTGTGCGAGCGCACCCCTCTGACCTGGGCGATCACGTGTCGCGGACCGATCTCTCCGCCAGTCAGCTCGCCCCTTCCCGGGCCCGTATCTTCGTCCGCGCGGTGATCACCGAACGGGCGCTTTCGGCGTCCTTGCCGGGCCCGCTGGCCGAGCGGCTCGCCGACGACGCGGCCCTCCTCGTCAGCGAGCTCGTCACCAACGCCCTCATGCACGCCGGCACCGACATCCAGGTCGCCTGCAGCCCCGAGCCGGCCCGGCCATCGGCGGCGCGACCCTCCCGGGCCGACGAGACCTCCGCGTCGGAGGGGGAAGAGCTGACCAGTGTGCTGGTCGAAGTCGCCGACCGGCAGCCCGGCAGCCGGGTGCACTGGGAGGCCGACGGCCGGGGCGGCGGGCGCGGCCTCGGACTCCAGGTCGTGGCCGCACTGGCCGAATCGTGGGGGGTGACCTACCGGCGTACCGAAAAGGTCGTCTGGTTCCGGCTCGCGGCGGTCGAGCGCGCCGCCGCGCCCGCCGGCTCCCTCAATGACGCCCTCCACCGGGAGCTGGACGCCGCGGACATCTTCTCCCCGTCCCCGCAGGCCGACCGCCGGCGCATCGCGGAGTGGAGTGACCGTGGCGGCGCCTTCCTCGCGGAGGCCAGCGAACTGCTCTCGGGGCAGCTCGACGAGGACATGGTCGCCGCGCTGGCCGGCCAGCTCCTGGTGCCCCGGCTCGCCGACTGGTGCGCCGTATGGCTGAGTACCGATGTCGGCGGGATGCGGCTCTCCCGGGTCTGGCACCGGGACGAGCAGCGGGTCGACGCGCTGCGGCTGGCCTTGGAGCCGGACCCGCCCGCTCCCGGCCTGCGGACGGCGGGTATCCCCTGGCCCTGGCCCGAGAGTGCGGACGGCGCCGGCTCCGGCTCCGCGATGGCCTTCTCGCTGGTTTCGGGCGGCGCCTGCCAGGGCTCGCTCGTGATCGGCCGGGCCGGTCCGCCGGAGATGACCGCCGCCGTCACGCGTACCGTCGAGGACGTCGCCCGCCGGGTGGCCCAGGCGGTGGTTACGGCGCGTCAGTACACCCGGGAGACCAGCATCAGCCGGGCACTGCAGCGCAGGCAGCTGCCCCCGTCGCTCGCGAGCCTGCCCGGTGTCGAATCGGCGATCGTCTACGAGCCGCACGGCAGGGGCCAGACCGTCGGCGGCGACTTCTACGACCTGTTCGCGATGGGCAACGGCCGCTGGTGCTTCCTCCTCGGTGACGTACAGGGCAAGGATCCCGAGGCGATGTCCGTCACCGGCCTGACCCGCCATCTCGTGCGGCTGCTGGCGCGCGAGGGCCACGGTGTCGAATCGGTGCTCGGCCGGCTGAACACCGCGATGGCCGAGGAAGGCGCCGAGGCGGTGGCGGTCGGCGGGGAGAGCGCGCAGCCGCGCTTCCTGAGTCTGGTGTACGGGGAACTGGAACCGGACCCGCAGGCGGGCGGAGCCCGCTGCACGCTCGCCAGCGCCGGGCACCCGCCGCCGCTGTGGCTGTCCACCGACGGCGCCGTCGCGCCCGTCGTCGAATCCCAGCTGCTGCTCGGCATCGACGAGGGCACCGAATTCACCGCATACTCCTTCGCCCTCGCACCCGGGGAGACGCTGCTCTGCGTGACCGATGGTGTGACCGAACGCCGCAGTGGCCGACGGCAGCTGGACGACGACGACGGTCTTGCCGAGATTCTGCGCGGGTGCGTCGGGATGGGGGCGATGGCGGTGGCCGAACGGGTGCGTCAGGCGGCGCACGACTTCAGCACGGAGCCGGTGGAGGACGACCTGGCGATCCTCACGCTGCACGCGGTCACCGTGTAGCGCCCTCGCTTTCAGCCGTCGCTGAGGACCCCGAGCTCGAGCAGGGCGCGGTCGTTGCCGCGGTCGGCGACCACGCACAGGCCGACGGGCAGCCCCTCGACCGTCATCCGCGGCAGCACCAGGCACGGCAGGCCGGCGCTGCCCGCCAGCGCGGTGAGCTGGATCGTGGCCTTCCGGGTGGCGTCCTTGTCCGCCTCGTCCTGGTCGAGCGGCGGGGCCGTCCCGCTCGCGGCGGGCAGCAGCAGCAAGGTGCCCTGCGGCAGACCCGCGCGCACATCGCGGGTGCTGGTGCGCAGCACCTCCTCGGCCGCCGCCCGATCCTCCGGGGTGACCGCGGAAGCCCGCGCGAACCGCTGCTCGATCCCGGATCCGAGCGCGCCGGGATGGGCCGTGACCCAGGCGCCGTCGCACTCCCACACCTGCGCGGCCTGCGCGGTGGAGAAGGCCGACCCCCGGGCCGCCGGATCACCGCCCAGCGAGGGGACCTCCTCGATCCGCAGGCCGAGCCGTTCGGCCAGACCCGCCGCGGCCGGGCCGAAGGCTTCGCGTACGGGCGGATCGGCGAGCGCGAGCAGGTCGGCCGCCACCAGAGCCGTATGGAAGGGGCGTTGGGCTTCACTCCGCCCCGCTTCCGGCAGCAGAACCTCACCCAGCCGCGCGAGTGTTCCGGCGTCCCGCGCCAGCCAGCCCACCGTGTCGAAGGCGGGAGCCAGCGGCAGCATCCCCTCGGCACTGACCGCGCCGTACGTGGGCCGCATGCCGTACAGGCCGCAGTAGGAGGACGGCACCCGGACCGATCCGGCGGTGTCGCTGCCCAGCCCCGCGTCCGCCTCCCCCAGCGCGACGGCGGCGGCCGGGCCGCTGGAGGAGCCGCCAGGGATGCGGCCCGGCGCCGCCGGGTTGGGGGGCGTGCCGTAGTGCGCGTTCGTCCCGCTCAGGCTGTAGGTCAGTTCGTCGGTCTGCGCGATGCCGGTCACCTCGGCTCCCGCGTCCAGCAGGGCGCCCACCGCCCAGGAGTGCGCGGTCTCGGTCTCCGCCTCGGCCAGCCAGACCGGGTTGCCCGCGCCGATCCGGTGCCCCGCGACGGCGTACACGTCCTTGACCGCCAGCCGCACGCCGCTCAGCGGTCCGCTGCCGGACCCGGCGACCAGCGGTGCGCCGCGTTCCCGCCATACGGCGCTCGCGCTCGTGCCCGCGGTCGCTTCCTCGGGGGTCCCCATGGGCCTCCTTCCGGGCGGCGCTCCGGCCCGTTCCGAGCATCTCCCGGTGCCGGACGCCCCGCAAGAAGGGCCGTCGCCCGGTGCGCCCGGCGCCCTCGGGCCACGACGTCCTTCAGGGGCGCCCTTCCTCCGCGAAGGTCACCGGACCGTCGCCCCTCAGCTGTCCGAAGAGCTTCCCCGCCTTCGCCTGGTCCCACACTGCGACGCTGCCCTTCGACGTCGGGACACCGGTGCCGGCCAGGGGAACGCTGATCCGCTTACCGCTCCCGCCCGCGACACCCCGGAGCGCCCGGAACATGGAGGTCAGGTCCCGCAGCCCCGTCTCCCGGTCGACGACGAGCGTCTCCAGGCCGGCGTTCACGACCGGGTAGAGATCGGACGGATTCAGTACGGTGCGAGGGGCGCCGGCCTGATCCGCGAGGGCTGACAGGAACCTCTGCTGGTTCCGGGTGCGGCCCAGGTCGCCCTCTGCCTCCTGTTTGCGCTGGCGGACGAAGGCCAACGCCGCGGTGCCGTCGAGGGTCTGGCACCCCTTCTTCAGGTCGGCACCCGAGTCCTTGTCCTTGATGTCCCGCTCGAGGCACATCCGCACGCCCCCGACCGCGTCGACGAGGTTCACGAAGCCCGCGAAACCGATCTCCGCGTAGTGGTCGACCCGCAGGCCGGTGTTCTGCTCGACCGTGTGGGCGAGCATCTCCGGGCCGCCTCGCGAGAACGCCGCGTTCAGCTTGTCCCTCCCCCCGCCGGCGCGCTTGCCCGTCCTGGGGCTGGTGAAGGCCGGGATGGCCACCCACGAGTCGCGCGGCAGGCTCACCATCGTCGTGCCGCCCTTGCCGGTGTGCAGCAGCATCATCGAGTCGGTACGGCGGCCACTGAACGATCCGGTGTGCAGATCCCGCTGTTGCCGCTCGGACAGGCCGTCGCGGCTGTCGGAGCCCACGATGAGGTAGTTGGTGCCCTCGCCCGCCGGCGGCCGGTCCGCGAACCTGCCGAGGTCGACGTCGCGGTTGAGTTCGGTGTCGGCCCACGCGTAGGTGCCGACGGGGGCCGCCAGCAGTGCGGCGAGCAGGGCGATCAGAACGCGCCGCACCGGCCGCCGCCGCTTGGGGCGCCGGGGTTCGGGCCCCAGGCCGGAGCCGTTGCCGTAGCCGCCGTTCCCTTCACGGCTGCCGGGTTGCCGGGGCTGAAGGAGGATGGATTGCGGGGTGAACTCTCCCGGCGGCATGTCCCAAGGCGTCGGCTGCCGCGGCGCCGAAGGCCGTGGTGCCGGACGCCCGGGTGCCGGGCCCTGCGGCGGGTGGCGGTCCTCGCTCCACAACGGGCCCGTCACATGTACCGGCGGCCTCGTGGCACGGCCCCGGCCCGCGCCGGTCCGGCCGTACCGCCCTTCGTTCGCACCTTGACGGGGGTCGGTCATGATCCCACTTCCTCGGGTCGCTTCGACGGCAGGCTGCTCGGGTGGTACGGGACCGGCTCTTCGAGCAGGTACTGGTTGGCCGTGCCGGAGCGGCGCATGCGGTGCCACTTGAGCCGGGTGCCGAGCAGGGCGGTGACCACGGACTGGATGACCACGAGATACAGCAGTTGCCGGTAGACGAACAGCTGGAGCGGCAACGCCCACAGCGCGCGCAGCTTCTCGTGGTCCAGCCGCAGCGCGTATCCGGCGGTGACCAGCTGGACGGCGAGGAAACCGAGCCAGACCCCGACGGCCTGGGCGGAATCGCCGAAGCACACCCCGTACAGGGCGAAGACGTCGACCACCGGTGCGGTCAACGGCAGGACGACCTGGAACAAGGCGAGATAGGCCAGTCCGCGCCGCCCGAAGCGTCCGGCCGAACCCAGTTCCACCACGGCGTGGCGGTGCTTCCACATGGACTGCAGCGTGCCGTAACACCAGCGGTAGCGCTGCCGCCACAACTGGCCCAGCGTGCTGGGCACTTCGGTCCAGGCGATGGCCGTCTCCTCGTAGACGACCCGCCAGCCCGCCCGCCACAGAGCCATGGTGAGGTCGGTGTCCTCGGCGAGGGTGTCGTCGCTGACGCCGCCGATGCCCATGAGCGCGTCCCTGCGGAATGCGCCGATGGCTCCGGGGACCGTCGGCATGCACTCCAGCACCTCGAACATCCGCCGGTCCAGATTGAATCCGAGCACGTACTCCAGGTGCTGCCATCTGCCCAGCAGGCGGCGCCGGTTGCCGACCTTGGTGTTGCCGCTCACCGCGCCGATCGCTGGGTGGGCGAGTGGCTGGACGAGTCTGCGCAGGGCGTCCGGCTCGAAAACGGTGTCCGCGTCGATCATCACCACGATGTCGCAACGCGCGTAGCCCAGACCGGTGTTGAGGGCTCCGGACTTCCCCGTGTTGGGCTGCCGCACCACCGTCACCCGCGGGTCGCGGATGCGGCGGGCGATGTCCGCGGTCCCGTCGGTGGACCCGTCATCGATGACGATGATCTGGAGGCGGGGGTGCGTGGACGCCAGCAGCGAGTGCACGGTGGCAGCGATCCCCGCCTCTTCGTTGTGCGCGGGCACCAGCACCGTCACCGGTTCGGTCACCTCGCGCAGCCACGGCGCGCCGGGCCGGTATCTGCTCAGGCGCCGCACGTGGACGCGGGCGAGCAGCGCGAGCAGGACCAGCCGGAGCATCCCCAGCCCGCCCGCGATCCCCAGCCCCCAGACCATGGCGGGTGAGAACGTGTGCCCGATGGCCTGTGTCCAGATCAGCCCCTCGCCCTGCATGCGTGCGGTCGGGGAGGCCGCCGTGGCGAGCGAGGTGCGCCCGAGCCCGCCCGTGATGGTGGTGAACCGCTCGACGTTCCGGTTCCGCAGGAGCTGCCGCGCCTCCCGGTACCCGAGGTCGGTGTGGCTGTACTGCCGCACCACGCCCTGCGACGGCTTGCGGGACCGTTCGGTGGCGGCGACCAGGAGATACCCCTGCGCGGTGGCCTGCCGCGCCGCCTTCCACTCGGCGCCGCACAGCGTGTCGGTGGTGGTGGTGTGAGGCAGCCGCAGCAACCTGGTGTTGATGCCCGCGGAACCCGCCAGTGCCGTCTGAGTGAGCGACAGTTCCAGCCGGGAACGGACGGGCGAGGCGGTGCCCAGGTCGCCACCGGTGTAGGTGTACGAGCCGATCTCGTGGCCCTCGTCGCGGATTCGCCGCACCAGCGACGGATAGCGGGCGGACTTCCTGCCGTAGACGAAGAACGTCGCCTGCGCGTCGTGTTCGCGCAGCAGGTCCAGCAGCCGGGGCGTCCACCGAGGGTCGGGGCCCCCGTCGAAGGTGAGCGCGGCGGTACGGGCGGGCATGCCCGCGGTCTCGGCCCCGCCGGCCGTGGCGCGCAGCACCGGATCGCCGTTGTCCGCGGACTCCGGGATGGGACTCGTGCACGCCCGCTTCGTACGGGCGCCGTCGACCTCGTGGGTGGCCCAGCCTTCGAAGAGCAGTGAGGCGGTGACTACGGGGAGGATGAGCACCAGCAGCAGCCAGTGCCAGCGTGGGGGGCGGCGTAGCGCGTGCCGGGGGCTCATCCGCCCGCGTCTCCGGGCGGGGCAGGTGCGGTACCTGTAGAGGCCGGCGGGGGCCCACGACGGGTGCCGGCAGCGGGCGACTCGGGCTCAGGTGTGGCGGACCGGGCGGGGAAGCGGGCCCCTTGCTCCACCTCCGGCCCGTTGCGGGCGGTCTGGGACGGCAGCGGGTCGGCCGAACCGGACGGGAGCTTCCCGGCCGGCTGCTGGAACCCGCCCAACACCACGGCGAAAAGGACCAGATACCCAGCGCATATGCACCCGGTAGCTAAGGCGACAAACCACAGAAGACGTCTGCGCCGACCTGAATTATCCAGGAATATCGGACGCTTACGTTGTTCGCGGTGTCGACTGCCGTGGGGGGCGTTTCGCATGGAGGGTGAGTGTAGTCAGTCCCGAACGAGTAGGAACCGAAAAGATCAGTAACACCCTTGTGAACTCACCCACGTTGAGAAGGCCTGCCGGACCGTCCGGCCCGGTGACCTCGGAATGGACGGGAATCGGCCGCGCAGGGCGGCCGATTGTCGCGGGGGCCCGCCAATTCGTCATGCCCAGCGGTCTATTCGGCCGCTGTGGCATGGTCCGGGACGGGTCGTCGGGTGAGTCGTGATCCGGGCGCGGATGACCGTTCTGCGCTGGGCGGGCCGGCGAAGTCGAACTCCAGTGACCGGATGCGGTTGTCGAAGTTGGAGGGCACGAGCTCGGGCGGCCCGGCCGCACGTACCCCGGCGGAGCGGGTGAGCAGAACCTCGAAGAGCGCTTTCATCTCCTGGCGGGCGAGATGGGCCCCGAGGCAGTGATGGGGTCCGCCGCCGCCATAGCCGAGATGGGGGTTGGGGCTCCTGGTGATGTCGAATGTGTCGGCATTGTCGAATACGGTCTCGTCACGATTGGCGGAGGCGTAGTAGAGCGCCACCGTCTCGCCCCGGCGCAGCGTTCGTCCGCCCACGACATGGTCGGCGCGCAGTGTGCGGCGGAACTGGATGATGGGTGTCGAGCACCGCACGATCTCCTCCACGGCCGAGTCCGCGTAACGGCCGAAGTCGCCGGCCCAGAGCGCCTGCTGGCCGGGATGCGCGCTGAGCAGTGCGAGTCCGTGTGTGATCGCGTTACGCGTGGTTTCCACCCCCGCCACCATCAGCAGCGTGAAGAAGGCGCCGAGTTGACGGTTCCCCAGGCTCTGGCCGTCGACATCGGCGTTGACGAGGGCGGAGATGAGGTCATCGGTGGGCCGCCGGCGGCGCTCACGGGCGAGGGTGGCGATCATGAGGTGCATGCGGGCCAGGGCGCGCAGTCCCTTTCCCGGGACGCGGAACCTGATGCCCGGGCCGCGCCCGACTCCGATGTTCTCCGAGGCGTCGTTGAGCTGGCCGAGGATGCGCGGCCGGTGCCGTTCGGGGATGCCCATCATGTTGCACACCACTTCGAAGGGGACCCGGGAGGCGACGGCCGTCACGAACTCGCGGGACCCCTTGTTCACCGCCTCATCGACCACCCGGGCGACCACCTCACGGATGTCCCGCTCCGTGTCGGCCAGTAGGCGGGGGCTGAAGGCACGAGAAACGATCTTGCGCAGCTGAGCGTGCTCCCGGCCGTCGAGGTTGACCATGGACTGCCCGAAGAGGAACTGCACCCAGCGGGCCGGCTGCGGAGTCGTGACGCCCGGCGCGCTTCCGAACACGGTGGGATTGCGGCTCGCCTCCCGCACGTCCGCGTGCGTGACGAGCGCGTAGAAGCCGCGCTGCTCGGCATGCCGTCCGCGCCAGGCGCGCCGTGGTTCGGTGAAGTACACCGGTCCCGACTCCCGCCTGCGGAGCAGCGCGAAGGCCTCCAGCCGCTGGGCGGGCGGCAGCCGCCAGAACCCGGGAGCGGTGAGATCCGCCTCCGCGGGCAGGCCGTTTCCCGGCGTGTCGGAGTGCGGGGCGAGTGGCATGGTCATGCCTCCTGTGAGTGCGGGCTGTCGAGCGGTCGTGTGCTTTTCGGTGCGGCACCGAGTCCTGTCAACAGCTTGCGGACCAACAGGTCTCCACACCGGGTCCGCCACACCCCCTCGACCCGGACAGCCGTCCCACAGCAGCAGGACGTGCGTGCGGGGCGGCGTCCATCGCCGCTGGCGGGCCCTGCGCCGGAGTGAACCCCCGACGTCCCGGGGGTGGGAGGTTGCGCCGTTCGGCGGCCAGCTCCGGCGAGGCAGGCTCCAGCGACATATATGTGGGTTTGTCGACTTTCTCCGCAAGAGAGCGAGAACCCGCCATGATCACGTCCATACGCCGCATACGTCAGGCCGCGCTGCTCGCCGCCGCGACGACGCTCCTGGGGACGGTCACGGGCTGCGGCACTTCCCCGGACCAGCGGTCGCTGGAGGGCGGCGAAGGCGATTCCGCAGCCGCGCGGAGCGCGCCGTCCCACGTGGCGCAGCGGCCGTTCACCCTCGTCGCCACCGGCGACATACTCAGCCATGACTCGGTCATCCGGCAGGCCCGTACGGACGCGGGCGGCTCCGGCTACGACTTCAGAAAAATGCTCTCCGGGGCCAAGCCCCTCGCATCCGGTGCCGACCTGGCGATCTGCCACATGGAGACCGTCTACGGCCGCGAGGGCGGCCCCTTCACCGGATACCCGGCCTTCCAGACGCCGCCGCACGTGGCCGCGGCGATCAAGGACACCGGCTACGAGAGCTGCTCGACGGCCTCCAATCACACCCTGGACGCAGGCGTCGACGGCGTCCGGCGCACCCTCACCGCCATGGACAAGGCCGGCCTGAAGCACGTCGGGTCCGCCAGGTCGGCGAAGGAGCGGACCCGGCCGGCGGTCATGACGGCGGGCGGCGCGAAGGTGGCGCAGCTGGCGTACACCTACGGGACCAATGGGATACCCGTGCCGGACAAGAAGCCGTGGCTGGTCAACCCCATCGAGCCGAAGCGGATCATCGCCGACGCCCGCGCCGCGCGCCGCGCGGGGGCCGACATCGTGGTGGTGAGCCTGCACTGGGGCACCGAGTGGCAGCAGGCGCCCGACCAGCAGCAGATATCGGTCGCCAAGCAGCTCACCCGGTCCCGCAGCGGCGGCCGCAAGGATCTCGACCTCATCATCGGCACGCACGCGCACGTGCCCCAGCCGTACGAGAAGGTGAACGGCACCTGGGTCGTCTACGGCATGGGCGACCAGCTGGCCGGCAAGATGAACGACCCGCGCGGGTCGATGAGTTCAGCGGCCCGCTTCACCTTCGAGCCGCCGGACGACGACGACAGCGACGACGACAACGCCGGGGGGCGCGGCGGCCGTAGTGCCGGAAAGCAGGGGGAGTGGACGGTGGAGAAGGCCGAGTTCATCCCGTACCTCGTCCAGACCTCACCGCGGATCGACGTGATCAATCTGAGCTCGGCGGCGAACAGGGCCGCCGGCACGGACCGCGCAACTGCCTACCGCACCATAAGAACGGCCGTCCTGAGCGAGGGCGCCGCGCGCCAGGGGCTGCGCATGGGCGAGTGATGTCACCTGGCCCGACCGGTGCGCGTCTGTCTGCGGTAAGTGCCGTGTTCCGTGCAACTTTGTCCCGGTCCCGTGTGTCTGATCCTTTGTCATAGGAAATGCGGCACAAGGGGGCCTCCATGCGAAAGACCAGGCTGCTTGCCATCGCCGTCCTCACCAGCGCCGGGCTGCTGACCACCGTGTCGGCGGGCACCGCTGCCGGGAGCGGCACCGAAGGCTCCGCAGGGGCCACCACGGCGACCCGGAGTGCCGCCGCGAGCTGCGGCGTCACCTGGGGAAGTCTGCCCAAGGCCGCCACCGACAGCGGCAACCGGCCGCTGACGAACGTCCGGACGGGGCGCCACGAGTGCTATGACCGCATGGTCCTCGACATTCGCGGCGACCTGCCGGCAGACCCCGTCGGCTACCACGTCCGCTACGTGAGCAAGCTGTACCAGGACGGTTCCGGGCACCCCATCGCGATCGGCGGCGGGGCGATCCTGGAGATCGTGGCGTCCGCACCGAGCTACGACCCGGAGAGCTACGAGCCGACCTACGCGGGGCGCGGCGGCAAACCGCTGCCGGGAGTGAACCTCACGGGCTACCGGACCTTCCGTGACACTCGTTTCGGTGCCAGTTACGAAGGAACGACCCAGCTCGGCCTCGGAGTCCGTGCCCGGCTGCCCTTCCGGGTCTTCTCGCTGGGCGACCGCCTGGTGATCGACGTCGCACACTCCTGGGCCGCGGCACGCTGACACGCCCGGCAAGGTCGAGTGCTTCACGGTCAGGGGC
>NZ_JBOHCV010000575.1:0-29493 GCF_050698815.1 Streptomyces sp. | reverse complement strand
GCCCACCGGCCGCGTTCGGACGGCTCGTGCGACGCAGCACCAAGACCGCCTCTATGGCCACTCCCGTGCTGGTCGGATTCGCCACCGTTCTGGTGCCGTGCGGGGTGACGCTGTCGATGGCGCTCGTAGCCATCACCGCAGGCTCGCCCCTGGCCGGGGCCGCGGTCATGGGGGGATTCGTCGTGGGCACCGCCCCGCTGTTCGCGATCCTCGGTTACCTCTTCCGCCGCTCCAGCCGAGCGCTCTCCGGCCGCCTGGGCATCGCGACCGGCGTCGTCGTTCTGGCCATCGCCGCCTGGACGATCGGTTCCGGGCTCCAGGCCGGAGGATGGGCCACGTTCGGCTCCGGTGCCACACCCGCGGCACAGGCCTCTCCTGCTCCTTCGAAGGGCGCGGGCGATCCGGTCGGGCCAGTACACGTCGACGCTTCCGGCAAGCAAGTGATCACGCTCACCGTTACCGACTTCTACAAGCCCACCAACTTCTCTGCGAAGGCGGGCCTGCCGACCCGGCTGGTCCTGCACGGCGAGAACGCCGGCGGTTGCGCCCGCGGATTCACGATCCCGGAACTCGGAGTCCAGAAGATCGTCAAGGAGAACGGCGACACCAACGTGAACCTGGGCACCCGTAAGCCTGGACCGCTCCGTTTCTCCTGCTCCATGGGTATGCAGACCGGCACCATCACCTTCCAAGGGGGCACCAAGTGAAGCTGTTCAAGCGCAAGAAGGAGCCCGAGCCCGGACAGCGGCTGGTGCTCGTCGTCGAGGGCATGCACTGTTCCAGCTGCGGCCTGCTCATCGACGACGAACTGGAAGACATCCCTGGCGTCCGGTCATCCACCACCGACGTCCACTCCGGGCGTACCACCGTTCGTCTGGAGGAAGGCTCCGGCGTCGATACGGTCGCGCTCGTCGCGGCAGTCCGGCGGGCCGGCGACTACCGGGCCCGACCTGCCGGCTGACGCTGGACGGGGGAGGGGCGGGCACCGCCCGCCCCTCCCCGCAGGCCGGCTCGACTACGTGGACGTGGTCGCGGGTTCGGGCTGTGCCGCGGTGCCGGGGGTGGCCAGGCGACCGGATCGGTGCAGCCTGTACACGGCCGCTCCGCACGCGACGCCGAGGGTGAGCAGCGCGATCCAGGGGATCGCGGCCACTCCGGCCGCACGTGCCGCGTCCAGGGCGGCGCCGGTCAGTAGATTGCCGAGTGTGATGCCGATGCCGCAGATGGTGTTGTACAGCCCGTAGTGGGTCGCGACGAGCCGGTCACCGGAGAGGCGGACGATGGTGTCCATCTCGAACGGGTAGGCGATCATCGTCCCCATGGCCAGCAGCAGGGCGGCGAGCGCCGGTGGGACCGCGGCCACCAGCCAGCGGCCGGCTCCGCCGTCCGGCACGGGAACCGCCATCGCCATCAGCAGGGGAACGAACGCCGCTCCCATGGTGAGCAGCCCCAGCGTGAGCGCTTGGCCCGGTGCCATCCGTGCCTTGCACCAGGCGGTGATCCTGGTCTGGCCGAGGATGGTGCTCAGCCCGGAGACGGCGAAGAGCAACGCCACCGCAGCGGTGCCGTACGTCCCCTCTCCGCTCACGCGGCGTACCTCCAGCGGCAGCGCGAGATAGACCTGGAAGGACATCACGTACGAGCCGATCATGGCCGTGGAGAAGAGCAGGAAGGACGGATTGGCCACGACGCCGCGCCACTGGGCCAGGACACTCTCCTGCTGACCGTCCTTGCCGTCCTTCGCGTCATTGCCCCGACGTGCGGGCAGAGCCCGGATCTGCACGATGCTCAGCAGGGAGAAGATCCCGGCCGAGACAAGGCAGGTGACGCGGAAGTCGATGCCGGTCAGCAGCATGCCCATCATCGGGCCGAGCAGGATCCCGGCCTGGTAGTAGATGTTGAACAGCGCGAAGGCTTCGATCCGCCGCGGCCCCGCATCCGCGGCGAGGTAGGCCCTGACGGCCGGATTGAACAACGCCCCGGCCAGTCCTGTCGCAGCGGACGCCGCCAGCAGAGCGGGTACGGAGTCCACCAGGCCCAGGGTGGCGAAGCCGAGGGTGCGCAGTACGCAGCCGGCGACGATCAGCGGCTTGTAGCCGAACCGGTCGGCGAGGGTGCCGCCTACCAGGAACATGCCCTGCTGGCTGAAGTTCCGGATTCCGAGTACGAGTCCGACGAGCCAGCCGGCCAGGCCGAGTGTTCCCGACAGGTGCGAGGCCAGGTACGGCATCAGCATGTAGAAGCCGAAGTTGATGGTGAACTGGTTGACCATCAACAGCTGGGTGCTGCGCTCGTAGGAACGGGTCTGTGCGATGACGCCCTTCATCGGCTCTCCACCTCCGGGTCCGAGAGGTCGGCCTCCGCCGGCTCTTGCGCTGTCGGTTCAGGGAGCGGGCCGACGGTGTCGCCGGCATCCGCCTCGGCGGAGACGGCGAGGGGGTCGACAACGGTGGTGCACCGGGTCCAGCGGGTGACTTCCTTTTCGTCACAGCGGCCGATCACCTCCGGTTCGGGCGCGGGCGGTGAGTCGAGCAGGCCGTGGGCGGCGCAGTAGTCGTCGTCGAAGACCGTCCCCAGGTAGCGCTGCGGCCCGTCGGGGAAGATCGCCGCGATCCTGGTCTCGGCGGGCAGGGTACGGGCCAGCCACCCGGCGACCATGGCGACCGCGCCGACGCTCCATCCGCCGGTGGCGTAGTGGGAGTTGGCAAGTTGCCGGCAGGTCCACACCGCTTCCGCCGGGGCCACCCAGTGCACTTCGCTGAAGTTGTCGTACGCGACGTTGCGGGGGTAGATGCTGGAGCCCAGGCCGCGCATCATCCGCGGCCGGGCGGCTTGCCCGAAGATCGTCGATCCGATGGCGTCCACGCCGACCAACTTCAGCCCGGGGTAGAGCTGTTGGAGGACCTGGGAGACACCGGCCGAGTGGCCGCCGGTTCCGACGCTGCACACCAGGACGTCGATGTGGCCCAGCTCGGAGGCCAGTTCCAGCGCGAGTGGAGTGTAGGCGGACGTGTTGTCGGGGTTGTTGTACTGGTCCGGGCACCACGACTCGGGGTGCCGCGTGCGCAGTTGGTCCACGCGGTCACGGCGGGCCTGCTGCCAGCCGCCGGTGGGGTGTGGCTCGCTGACGATGTTGACCTGGGCCCCGTAGGCGGTCAGCAGCCGGGTCATGGACATCTCCAGGCCCGGGTCGGTGACCAGGGTGACGGGGTGTCCGTAGACCATGCCGGCGAGGGCGAGGCCCAGGCCGAGGGTGCCGCTGGTGGATTCGATGATCCTGGCGCCGGGGCGCAGATCGCCACGCGAACGAGCGCGCTCGACCATGTGCAGGCCGGGACGGTCCTTGATCCCGCCGGGGTTGAAGCCCTCCAGCTTCGCCCAGAACCCGCGTCCGGCGGAGGCGAGTGGTTCGGACACCTGGAGGACGGGGGTGTTGCCGACCAGCCCGGAGAGGGCAGAGCGGGCGGGAGGCGTGATGTCAGTGGTGGTCTGGGATCGCATGTTCCGCTCTCATTTCGATGATGGGCATCAGGTGCTCATCTCGCGCGCCGTGGCGCCGAGGACATGGCCTTACGGCGCTGCCCTGGCGACGGCACGCGGCAGCCGGCTCGTGCGGCTGCGTCGAATTCGGCCTATATGCGCCAGCGGCACACGGCTGTGAGTCTGGAACGACCGGACTGACCTCGGTCGATGCTGTCGGGCGCCGGTCGCTCCGCTCGCGTCGGGTGTGCCGCTACCCGCACCGCGGGAGCTGGAGGAACGATCAGCGTCAGCGGGCCCGGCTGGGCTTGGTTTCGTCCCTCGTCCTCGCCGTCGAGCCCGCGCATCGAGCAGGGCTCGTCGGCGGCAGGTGCCCCATGCTCAGCGGTCGCACCGGCACTCCGGTCCGGCGCCACGGCGGAGCTGGAACTCGAATGCCCTGGGGCATGGGAATGCTCGGGACCGTGGAGCAGGACTCCGCAGTCGAACGCGACCAGAAACAGGCCGCCCAGGAGAAGGGCGAGAAGGCGATGACGCCAAGCCCGTGCCGGGTGGGCGCGGCGGGCATCGGATGGGAACGGCACAGTGCCTCCGCAGAGCGGCCGACTCCTGCCCGAGGGGGCGGAAGGACGACGGGATACATGGCGAAAGGACTGGGGCGCCGCAGGTGGCGGCTGGGCTCCGGTCCGCGCTGCGGACGGAACGTGTCGCGAACCGGTATGTGTCACGGCCCGGTTGACCGCAGTCGACCGACGTTACAGGGGAGGCGCCCCGCAGAGAACCGCGGGAATCAGATCCGCAGGACGGCTGACTCGGTGGCGTCTCTCAGCCACGGAGGATCCGACGCGTCGCCACTTCGGACGGGCGCATCAAGGGGCTGGGTGGAGAGAGCTGTTCCGCCGGGCTGCGGGGAGTCACAGGGGGCTTGTACCCCCGGGCCCTGCTGCGGCTGACCGGGCACGCACTCCTGCAGGGGATGCGAGGTGTCGTGTTCGTCGTGGTGGTGTGCGTTCGTCTCTCCGGGAGGCGCATGGGCGTCCCGCACAACCGTTCCGGGCCCCTCGTCGGTCCCTTGAGCATGGGCTGATGCGGCGGCCGTCGTACTCGGCGGGGCGAGATGGCCGGCGACCCCCTCCGCGCTGACACCGTGCGCGTACACGAGGCCGAACAGCAGCATGGCCACCAACAGCAGCTGCCGTGACGCCGCTGACGAGCGAAGTCGCGGCACACCCCAGAGCGACCGGGCCGTAATCATGACGTGATCCTAGCGTGCTCCTCATGCGATGTGCCGCGAGGCCCGCCGGTGGTCCGTGTGCGCACCGGTCGGCGCGGTGATCAACCACGGCCGACGCGGCGAATCCCTGTTCGTGGTGCTGAGCCTGATTATCTCGCGCTTGCGGCATTCATTAGCGTGGGGCCGCCTCGGGCCCGAGTCCTTCACCGGCTGAGCATTCAGGTGGGTTGAATCGGCTGACCCGCGTCCACCCTGTTGACTTATGAACCTTTCGATCTATCGCGATATCCCCCCACGGGAACTTTCACAGATCTGCTCTGCCGCATCATCCGCGTATTCGCCACGGAACCTTCTCATTCGTGAACGCCGCCGAAACGGCTGGGTGGGCATCGGGCACGGCCTACTGGTCCGGGATTTGGGCCCAGAAGTGGTTGACGATGTCGTCGATGTAGCGACGTCCGTCCTCGCCGGAGGAGGCGCCGCCGGCCCGGCTGAGCGTGGCGGCCATGAGGGCCTGGTACTCGTTCTGCATGGCGCGCAAGGGGTCTTGCAGGTCGCGGCGTTCCATGGCGACGAGCCGGGCGATAGGGCGGATGTGGGCCTGCCAGCGGGTGGAGACGGCTTCGGTGAGGAGGCGGGCGAGTTCGTCCTCGAGGCCGGTGATGGCGACGAAGTCGCGTGGGGGGAGGTCGAGGAGGCTCCCGAGGTTGGCTGACTGCCGTTTGTCGCCGGTCCACCTGCCGGTTTCTTCCATCTCGCGGTAGGCGTCGAGTCTCATGCCGATGAGGCGGGCGATGTCCCCCGCGGAGATTCCGCGGGCCATGCGGTGTTCGAGCAAGGTGCGGGGACGGCCCATGAGTTCGTCGGGTGCGCACCACAGGGCGCCGGCCAGGGCGGTGAGTTCGCCGGCGGTGGGCAGGGCCACGCCGCGTTCCCACGCTGCGATGTGGTCGGCGGTGATGTGAGCCATGCCGTAGGAGGCGCGCATGCCGTATGCGACGTGGCCGTGGGCCATCCCCAGTTTCTCGCGCAGGGTACGGGCGGCGCGCGCGTTGAAGGGGATCGATGAATGCACGGGCAGAGAGTAATCAGATACCTACGGTTACCGCTTGGCCAGTTGTCGCCTGCATGCCGTTTTGAGGGATAGGTCGGGGACGATTCTGTAGGAAACGACAGGGATGAATCCAAGCAGTCAAACAATGGATGTCACCCCGCAATTGTGCAGCCAACCCCGGCGAGTATGATCCGCTCGGCAGGCACCGCATGCGTGTTCGTACAACTGCTGTCATACGTCCCGGCGGACCGCCCTGCTTCCCCTCTCACCCGTAGGTCCAGGAGACGCAGTCATGCAGACCAGCACGACGAGCCCGGCCGACACGGCGGCCACCAGGACTGGTCGCCCGCTCGACCGGTTCTTCCGCATCAGTGAGCGCGGTTCGACGTACAGCCGGGAGATACGCGGCGGGTTCGCCACATTCTTCACCATGGCGTACATCCTCGTACTCAACCCGATCATCCTCGGCAGCGCCAAGGACAAGTTCGGTGAGCAGCTGGATGGCACCCAACTGGCCACCGCCACGGCCCTGGTGGCCGCGGTGATGACCTTGATCATGGGTGTGGGCGGCAACCTGCCGCTCGCCCTGGCCGCAGGCCTGGGCATCAACGTCATCGTCGCCGTCCAGGTCGCCCCCCTGATGTCCTGGGACGACGCGATGGGCCTCATCGTGATCGAGGGCCTGCTGATCTGCGTACTGGTGATGACAGGCCTGCGCGAGGCTGTCATGCACGCCATTCCGCAACCCCTGAAGCAAGCCATCAGCGTCGGCATCGGTCTGTTCATCGCCTTCATCGGCTTCGTGGACGCCGGGTTCGTCACCCGCATCCCGGATGCCGCGAAGACCACCGTGCCCGTTCAGCTCGGCACCGGCACCCTCACCGGCTGGCCCATGCTCGTCTTCTGCCTCGGCGTGCTCGTGACGATCGTCCTCCTCGCCCGCAGGGTCAAGGGCGCCATCCTCATCAGCATCGTCCTGATGACCCTCCTCGCCGTCGTCGTCAACTCGCTCGCCGATGTCAAGTCCTGGGGCCTGACCTCCCCGACCCTGCCCGACAACCCCGTCGCCGCCCCCGACTTCGGGCTCCTGGGCGACTTCTCCCTGTTCGGCTCATTCGGACAGGTCAGCGTCCTGACCGTCGTCCTGCTCGTCTTCACGCTCATCCTGTCCGACTTCTTCGACACCATGGGCACCGTCGTCGGCGTCACCGCCGAAGCCGGACTCCTCGACGAACGCGGCCAGGTCCCCGGACTGGGCCGTGTCCTGCTCATCGACGGCGCGGCAGCCGTCGCCGGCGGTGCCTCCTCGTCCTCGTCCGCCACCACCTACATCGAATCCGCCGCCGGCGTCGGTGAAGGCGCCCGCACCGGCTTCGCCAACCTCATCACCGGCGGCCTGTTCGCACTCGCCCTCTTCCTCACCCCGGTCCTGACCATCGTGCCCCTCCAGGCCGCGTCCCCCGCCCTCATCGCGGTCGGATTCCTGATGATGACCCAGGTCAAGCACATCGACTGGGACCGCTTCGAACTCGCCATCCCCGCCTTCCTGACCATCATCGTCATGCCGTTCACCTACTCCATCACCAACGGCATCGGCGCCGGCTTCATCGCCTACGTGATCATCAAGGGGTGCCTGGGCAAGGCCCGCGAGGTCCACTGGCTGCTCTGGGGCACCGCGGGACTCTTCCTCATCTACTTCGCCATCGACCCGCTGAAGCAGCTGCTCGGTATCTGATAACCGCACGGACACGCTTGACCGGGGGCCTCGGCCCACACATTACCGAGGCCCCCACTTCACCTCGCCCGTCTCAGCAGGGCGCCGGCTTCAGCCAGGAGCACTCCAGGCCGGCGGTGGCCGGTCCGGACGGGCGTGGACCGGCGTCCGGGGACCGGCGCCGGTCATCGCGCTTGCCGCCGTCCTCGGCGGTCGCGTTGCCGTCACCGCCGTACGAGGCGAGAGCCACCACGATCGAGTTCTCGATGTCCTTCACCGACGGGGCGACATAGTTGTTGAGGATGATGCTGTACGCCAGTTGACGGCCGGCGGCGTCGGTGACGTAACCCGAGAGTGCCGAAGCTCCTGTCAGCGAGCCCGTCTTGGCGTGTGCGTTGCCCTCGGCCGGGGTGCCGCACATCCGCGAGCGCAGCGTGCCGCCGGTCATCCGGTCGGGGGCGCAGGCGACGGGCAGCGCGTCGTACCACTCCTTGAACCACGGCTTGCTCCGCACCGCGTGCAGGAGCGTGGCCATCTGACCGGCGGGCACGTTGTTCATCCGGGACAGCCCCGAGCCGTCCCTCTGGCGCAGCGTGCCGGTGTCCACCCCCTCCTTCTTCAGGAAGTCGCCGACGGCCCTCAGGCCCGCGCCCCACGTGCCCTCGCCCGCGGTCTCGTAGCCCATGGTCTTGGTGAGGACCTCGGCGTGGTTGTTGTTGGACAGCTTCAGGAACGGGAAGTTCAGCCGCGCCAGGGGCATCGACGTATGACCGGCGACCTTCCGGGCGGCGTCGGGCGTGGCCCGGCCCAGCTCGGTCTTCCCCGCGACCCGGACGCCGTGTTCCCTCAGCGCGTCGGCGAATACGGAGGCGGCGTAGCCGGTGGGCTCCCACACGCTCGTCCACGACTCGTCGGGGTCCGCGCCTACGGGAATGCCGCCGCTCACGGTGAGGGCGTTGCCGCCGTGCTCGCGGTCCACGGAGAGAGTGCCGGATCCGTTCTCGGCGACGGTGGTTGCCGTGACCTTGACCTTGACGTAGTGGTTGGCCGGGGTGACCTTCACCTCGGGTTCGTCCCCTGCCTTGGCCCCTGGGGCGACCTCGAGGTGGACGGTGCCCGTGTCGTAGTCGGTGTCGGGTGCGAGGCTCAGGGCGGAGATCTGCGACGAGTAGTAGGCGGACTCGTCGTCGGCCGCCCAGGAGGCGCCGAGCCGCTGGGAGTCGAACCGGGTGTCGTCGGCCACCAGGCTGCCGGTGACCTTCTTGATCCCGGCGGCGGCCACCTTGGCCGCCAGGGCGTCGTAGTCCTTGGCCATCAGCGTCGGGTCGCCCGTGCCACGCACGTACAGGTCACCGTCGAGCCGTCCGCCGTGCCGGGTGCCGCGCGCGAGTACGTCCGTGCTGTAGCGGTAGTCGGGGCCGAGGACGTCCATGGCGGCGGCGGAGGTCAGCAGCTTGGTGTTGGACGCGGGCATCAGCCTCGTACCGGAGTGGTGACCGTAGAGCACCTGGCCTGAGGCCGCGTCGCTCACCACCACGCTCGAACTCGCCCCGGCCAGCCGTTTGTCGGCGAGGATCCGGTCGATGGACCTGCCCAACGCGGCGTCCGGCGCGGAGGAGTCGGCTCCGGCCGCTCCGCCCATGCCCAGCGTGAGGACGAGTCCGAGGGTCACCGCGACAGTCCTCGCGCGGGTGCGTGACCGGGTGGGGGTTCCAGGTGCCGTACGGGGGGTCCGGGTGTCCCGGGAAGGTGTGGGTCTGCTCATGGCGTGAGCCTGCCAGCACAGAGGGTCGCTCCGCGACGGAACGGACGTGTGTACTGCTCGAGTTGGTCCCGCGACCCACTACGCCCGTCGACTGCTGCCGCTGCTGGACGCCGCGATGCTGTTGCTCGCCGGCCGCGCGTTCGCTCGAGACGTTGACGAAGCCGGCGAATGACTCGTGTGGCCCACCTGACTCGCTATACGATCAATCGTCGACGGTGAACTGCGGTGCCGGGGAGGCAGGGTGTACGAGCTGGTGCTCCGAGTAGATGCCGGGCCCATGGCGTCCGATGAGCAAGTGGAGCGCCAAGTACGCGGCCTTTACCGAGACTTGCGAACGCTCGGCCTGTTCAAGGTGGAGCGCAAGCAGGCTCCCGCACCGGCCGGCTCGATGGCCTCCGCTGGGTACGAAATCGGCGCCCTCATTGTCAGCGGCGCCTTCTCGGCTGCGGCGCTGAAGGCCATGAGCAACGTCCTGGTTGCGTACATTCAGCGCTCCAAGACCCGTTCCGTGGAATGGGAGTTCGACGGCAACAAGGGCACGTTCCAGGCGCTCTCCGCGAAGGACCAGAACAAGCTGGTCGACGTCGTGGCCTCGCGGATCGCCGCAGAGGTCAGCGTGGACGGCGACAGCGGGGAGCCGGGAGGCAGCGATGGCGGGACGCCGGATCGCGCTGCTGGTCGCGACTGACGGATACGTCGACCCCGGCCTCAACCAGCTCCGGTCACCCGTGCGCGGCGCCAGCGAGCTGGAAGCCCTGTTGAAGGACGAGTCGGTGGGCCGCTTCGACTTCGTCCGTGCACTCACCAACCGACCCAAAGAGGAGATCGAGCGGGAGATCGAGGCGCTGCTCAGCAATCGCGCGCCCGACGATCTGGTCCTGCTCTACCTCGCCTGTCACGGCATCAGGAACGACACCGACCGGCTGTTCTTCGCGACCATCGGAACGGACCTGAGCCGCCCGCACACCACCGCCGTCCGTGCAGACCTCATCCATCAGCTCTTGGACGAGTGCGAGGCCCGCACCAAGATCGTGCTCCTCGACTGCTGCTACAGCGGCCTCTTCTACCGGGCCACACCCATGTCTCCCGCGCCGGTCGACGTGGAGGCGGCACTGGTCGGCCGCGGCACCTTCGTGATCACCGCGTCCACCGCGCTCGAGTACGCCTACGAAGGAGACCAGCTCACGCTGGACAACGCCCGGCCCGTGGCACGCTTCACCGCCGCGGTCAATGACGGGCTCAGCACCGGACTGGCCGATCTCGACCGTGACGGTGTGATCACACCCGACGAGCTGTACACGTATGTGCACGACGCCGTCGTCAACCACAGCGGCCCGGAACAGACGCCCACCAAGTCCGGCCAGTGCGAGGGACATGTCCCCCTCGCATACGCTGCGCGCACCGACCCCTCTACCGGCTTGCCCTCGCAGGGGGCACGAACGGACGAACTAGTGCTGGGGACGCTGCTGCCTCCGTCGGTCGACACCCCGGACCGAGGGTTCATCTGCGACTCCTGGGAGGGTGCGTCCCGGCTCATAGTGCCGATCGGCCGTACGGCTGCGACCTCCGGCGGCGAGCTCATGTGCCTGGACCTCTCCAACCGAAGCGGGAACGCAGCGGTCGCCGGCAAGCTGGGCAGCGGCAAGACGACGCTGCTGCGTGTCCTCGTCATGTCGCTGGCGCTGACCCATACGCCGCACGAGGTGGAGTTGTACCTCCTGGAGGGAGCCGTCAACCGACTGGGTGTGTTGCGGTCGATGCCGCACGTGAAGAAGGTCGCCGCCGCACACGAGCACGAGACGGTCGCGGAGGTCCTCACGGCATTGAAGGACGCCATCGCCGCCCGGCGGGCTCTGTTCCAGGACCTGGGCATCGACTCAGTCGAGGAGTTCCGCGAGCTGCGGGCAGCGGGACGGCTGCCGCGCGACAGCGGCAGCGATGTCTTCCTTGTGATCGACGGCTGGCTCGACTTCGACTGGGAGATACCCGAGTTCGCTCAAGAGGTCCACCGGCTTGCCAACACCGGCCTGAACTACGGACTCCACCTCCTCGTCTCCGCCCGGCGCTGGAGCGACTTCGGTGCGAATCTGCTGGGCCTGCTCGGGACCCGTGTCGAACTGCCCTTGGACGACCCGTCAGAGTCGCAGATCGATGCGACTCTCTCAGCGGGCCTCGGGGTCGGGTGGGCCCTGTCGCTCCGACGGCGCTTCCGTGTGGCTGTGCCCCATCTGGAGGAGGTCACCAGTTCCGCGGATGCCAGGCAGGCCCTGGCTGAGACGACACAGCGGATGCGGGAACGCTGGCTCGGCGTGCAGCCGGACACGGCGCCCGCGCCCCGCACCGACGTCCCGTTCACGGAACTGTTCGGCATCGGCGACGCTCAGCGGTTCGACGTGACCCGCGCTTGGTCGCAGCGCTCACCGCAGGAGCGGCTGCGGGTGCCGATCGGGGTCAGCGAGGACGGCCGGCCCGTCATGCTCGACCTCAAGGAAGCCGCACACGGCGGGATGGGGCCACACGGCCTGTGCGTCGGCGCCACCGGCTCAGGCAAGTCGGAATTGCTGCGCACGCTGCTCCTCGGTCTCGTGACGACTCACTCGTCAGAGACACTGAACTTCGTCCTGGCCGACTTCAAGGGCGGTGCCACCTTCGCCGGCATGTCCGGGCTGCCGCACGTTTCGGCGATCATCACCAACCTCGCCGGCGAACTGACCCTCGTGGACCGCATGAGCGACGCCATCAGCGGCGAGCTCCTGCGCCGCCAGGAACTGCTGCGCTGGGCGGGCAACTACGCCAACTTCCACGACTACGAGAAGGCGCGCGCGGCGGGCGCCCCGCTGGACCCCCTCCCCTCGCTGCTCATCGTGATCGACGAGTTCTCCGAACTGCTCACCGCGCGACCTGAGTTCATCGACCTCCTCGTCCAGATCGGCCGCATCGGCCGCTCGCTCGGCGTGCATCTGCTGCTGGCCTCACAGCGCCTGGAGGAGGGCAGGCTGCGCGGCCTTGAAACACACCTCTCGTACCGGATCGGTCTGCGGACCTTCTCGGCCGCCGAATCCCGCACGGCGATCGGAGTCCCGGACGCCTACCACCTGCCCTCCATGCCGGGTTCCGGCTATCTCAAGCACGGCAGCGACCAGATGACCCGCTTCCGGGCCGCATACGTCTCGGCCTCCTACGCACCCGAAGCCCCGTTCACCGCGGACGACATCATCGAAGACCCCTTCGCGGACAGCTTGCTGGACGTGCTGGTGCACCGAATCGCAGGCCAGGGACCACCCGCGCACCAAGTCTGGCTGCCTCCGCTGGATGACCCCGCCACCCTCGACCAGCTGCTGCCAGAACTGACGTCCTCGCCGGAGCGCGGGCTGCACCCTCCGGCGTACGGAGGGCTGGGCCGACTCTGTGTGCCGGCCGGGCTGGTCGACCGGCCCGACCAGCAGCGCCGCGACCTGATGTACCTCGACTTCTCAGCCGCGGCGGGGCACGGCCTGATCGTCGGGGCGCCCCAGACCGGCAAGTCGACGCTGCTGCGTACTGTCATCTGCGCGCTCGCCCTGACCCACACGCCGTCCGAAGTCCAGTTCTACTGCCTGGACTTCGGCGGCGGCATGCAGCAGCTCCAGCATCTGCCGCATATGGGAGGGGTGACCTCGCGGCTCGACCCGGAGCACGTACGACGTATGGTCGCCGAGGTCACCGGCGTGCTGGCCACACGGGAGGAGTTCTTCCGGACCCACGGCATCGACTCCATGGCCACGTACCGCATGAGACGCGCGGAGGGAAAGTGGCCGGACCAACAGTGGGGCGACGTCTTCCTGGTCATCGACGGCTGGTCAAGCTTCAAACACGAGTACGAGCAACTGGAAGAGAGCATTCTCGACCTCGCGACACGCGGCCTCGGCTACGGCGTCCATCTGCTGCTCGCGACCACCCGCTACGCCGACGTCCGCACAGCGCTACGCGACTACTTCGGTACGCGAGTCGAGCTGCGTCTCGCCGACCCGATGGAATCGGAGATCGCACGAAAGGTGGCGGCGAACGTTCCGGTCGGTGCGCCGGGCCGCGGTTTGACCCCCGACAAGTACCACTTCTTGGCCGCCGTGCCGCGGCTCGGCGACGGGCCGAGCGCCCCCACAGGACTGGCAGAGGCCACGGTGGACTTCGTCGATACCATCCGGTCACAGTGGACAGGGCCGACCGCCTCGCCCGTACGCGTCCTGCCCACGCTGCTGCCCGTGGACGCGCTTCCCCCGGACTTCGGCCGCTCCAAGGCCGAAATCGCCCTGGGACTCGACGAAACGACCTTGCAGCCCTTCGGCGTCGACTTCGAGACCGACCCGTATCTGGTCGTCATCGGGGAGAGCGAGTCCGGGAAGACATCACTGCTGCGGCTGCTCGCCCAGAGGATCAGCAAGCGGTACACGCCTCAAGAAGCACAGCTGATCGTCGTCGACTACCGGCGTTCGCTGATGGATGAGCTGCCCTCGGAGTATGTGATGGGGTACGTCCCCAACGGCCTGGAACTGCCGTCCCATGTCGCGACTCTGACCGACCTCGCAGCAAGGCGGATGCCCCCGTCGAACGTCACCTCGGAAGAGATACGAAACCGGAGCTGGTACACGGCACCCGACATCTTCCTGCTCGTGGACGACTATGACCTCGTCGCGACCGCCTCGAGCAACCCCCTCCACCCTCTCCTGGACTACTTGCCGTTCGCGCGGGACCTCGGCCTCCGCGTGGTGCTGTGCCGCAATTCGGCGGGGGCATCGCGGTCGATGTACGAACCAGTCATGCACTACCTGTGGGAACAGGGCACGCGCGGGCTCACGCTCTCGGGCGACAAGTCCGAGGGCGCGCTCATCGGTTCGGTGACCCCGCACCGCCGGCCACCCGGCCGGGCCACGCTCACCGGCCGACGCGACATGCCGCGGCAGGTCCAGCTGGCCTACCTGCCTCCCCACGCCGGCTGATGGGCGAGCGAGTGCCCTCACCGCAGCCATGACGGGGCGGTCTCGACGTCCGCCCAGACGGTCTTCCCGACCGGGTGGCGGGGAGAGATCCCCCAGCGGGCGGCCAGGATGTCGACGAGGAGCAGGCCGCGGCCCGATTCGTCGTCCGGGCCCGGGGCGGTCCGACAGGCGGGTGGCCGTTCCGGGCTCGCGTCCGAGACCTCGATACGGACGGTCCGCGTCCCGGCGTCGAGGCTGAGGCGAAGCTGGAAGTCCCGCCCCGGGACGCGTCCGTGGCACACGGCGTTGGTGGTGAGTTCGCCGACCAGCAGGGACACGGTGCACGACGTGTCCGAGGCGGGCGGGTACCCCCACTGATCCATCCGCTTCACGGCGAGCCGCCGGGCCAGGCGGGCGCCTCGGGGCGAGGACGTGAACTGCATCGCGAACGTGGGCCGTTCCGGGTCCGGGACCTCGTCCTGCGTTGTCGTTGCCTTCAGCACGGTGCTGCCCATCCCGGTTCCTCGATTGCCTGCACGACCGCACGGTGCACGGGTCGTGACGTTCTGTGCTCAAGAGTCGTCCGCCGGGCCTATGCTCGAAAGGTGTTGAACGCTTACATCAAGGGTCGTAAGGAACGGAAGTCAGGCTGTGGCCAACGAAATTGACCCCGCTTCGTCCATGGCGGCGCTCTTCGGTTCGCGCGTCCGCAAGCTCCGTACGGCTGCCGGGATGACCCAGGCCGAGCTGGGCCGGAAGACGCACGTGGTCAGCACCCGCATCACCCAGGTCGAGCGCAGTTCCGGTGCGAAGCCGACGCTGCCGCTGGCCCGCGCACTCGACAACGCCCTGGACGCGGACGATCTGTTGGTCGAGCTGTGGCCGTACGTGTACCGCGAGACGTTCCCGGACTGGTCGCGGGCTTTCATGGCGTACTCGGCCCGAGCGGAGTCCATCCGCCAGTACGCGGCGCATGTGGTGCCCGGTCTGCTGCAGACCGAGAGTTACGCGAGGGCCGTCCTGAGTGTCGGCCGGTCGCTCCGCGGCGAGGAGCAGTTGGAGGAGCGCATCACCGCCCGAATGGAACGGCAGGAGCGGCTCGCCGGCCCTGATCGTCCCGAAGTCTGGGCCGTCCTGGACGAGGCGGTGCTGATGCGGCCGGTCGGCGGACGGGACGTCATGCGCGACCAGTTGTCCCGGCTGCTGGAGGCCGCCGAGAGCTCTTCGGTCACGGTGCAGGTCCTGCCGTTCGACCACGGAGCGCACGATCTGCTGGGCGGATCCATGACCGTCCTGACGATGGCTGACGACACGGAAGCCGTCTATCTCGAAGGAGCCGATTACGGCCAACTCATCGAGGAACCGGCGGAGGTCAAGCGTCATTCGGTGATTTACGATCGCTTGCGGGCAGTCGCTCTGCCGCCGAAGATGTCGCTCGACATGATCCGCTGCGTGATGGAGGGCAACCATCGTGGAGTCAGTCTCCCGTCCCGATCTGAACGGCGCCGCCTGGCGCAAGAGCAGCTACAGCAATCAGGAGGGGGGCGACTGCGTGGAGGTGGCGGACGGATTCCCCGGCGTCGTGCCCGTCCGTGACAGCAAGGCCCCGCACGGCCCGGCGCTGGTCGTCCCGGCCGCTTCCTGGACCGCCTTCGTCGGCGACGTGAAGACCGGCGACCGCGCCTGACTGACCTCGATCTCCCGCCGGTTCGGCCGGACCCCCGGCCCTGAGTGCTGGTGACTCGGGGGCGGGCACGGTCAATCGCGTGAGGCGGTCCTGGTCGCGGGCTCTTCGGTGCCGGGGGTCCTGACCACCAGGGCCAGCAGCGCCGCGATGACGCAGGTGGTACCGAGCGCGTTCCAGACCACGTCGTAGCTGCCGAACAGATCGCGGGCGGTGGCCCCGAGGAACGCCGAGGCGCCGGCGCCGAGTTGGTGGGCGGCGCTGGCCCAGCCGAAGACGATGGGGCCGTCCGCGCCGAAGCGGCGGCGGGACAGCGCGATGACCGGCGGTACGGTCGCCACGTCGACCAGCCCGTAGAGGATGACGAAGGCGAGCATCGAGGGCCGCGCCGTGGAGGCGAACATCATCGGCAGCGCGATCAGGGTCAGCGCGCGAGCGGCGAAGTACCCGGCCAGCAGGCGTCTCGGGTCGAAGCGGTCGGTGAGCCAGCCGGAAAGGATGGTGCCCAGCGCCGAGAAGACGCCGATCAGGGAGAGCATGGAGGCCGCCACCGTGGCGTGCATGCCGTGGTCGTGCGCGGCGGGTATCCAGTTGCTCCACATGATCCCGTTGGTCGATGCACCGCAGATGACGAACATGCCGGCCAGCAGCCAGAAAGGGCCGGTGCGCGCGGCGTCGAGGAGTACGCGCACGGTTCGGGTGGCCGCCCCCGGCACGGGCGCGGGCTTGGGGACGAACTTCTCGCCCCCGTACGGCCGCAGCCCGACGTCGGCGGGGTGGTCGCGCAGCAGCAGCCACACCAGGCCGGCCACCGCGAGCGCGGCGAGCGCCAGGGTCACCACCGGGGGCCGCCAGTCGAAGCGCTCGACCGACCAGGCCAGCAGGGGCAGGAAGAGCAGCTGACCCAGGTGGCTGGAGGCGCTTAGGCCGCCGGTGACCAGGCCGCGGCGGCGCTCGAACCATCTGCTGGTGATGGTCGCGGCGAACGTCATGGTCAGGCAGCCGCTGCCCAGACCGATCAACACACCCCAGTACAGCGTCAGCTGCCAGGCGGCCGTCATCGCGCTGGTGAGCAGGGCGCCCGCGGCGACCAGCAGGAGGGCGCCGGTGACCACACGGCGGATGCCGACGCGGTCCATCAGCGCCGCGGCGAAGGGGGCGGTGAGGCCGAAGAACACCATGTTCACCGAAGCCGCGAGGGCGATCTGGCCACGGTCCCAGGCGTACTGCTCGTGCAGCGGGGTGACCAGCAGGCCGGGGACGGTGGTGAAGGCGCCGGCGGTGACGATGGCCGCGCCGGCCGAAGCGGCGATCACCCAGGCCCGGTGGAGGCGGCGGCCCGGTTCACCCGGTTCACCCGGTTCATCCGGTGACGGCTCCGGCGGGGTCTGTTTCAGCTCGGTCCGGCTCATGAATCCAGCGTGCTGACTCCGCCTCGCCGGTACGAGTGTCCAGATGGACATCATGCGCAAGGATAGGGACATGACGAACGTCTTCTCCCATCCCGAGCGGCACCATGTCGCCGTCTTCGCCCGCCAGATGCTGCTCCCCATCGAGCTGGGCATCGTGCACCAGATGTTCGGGCAGGCCAGAGCCGGGGCGACGGCCGAGGGCCGGCCGCTGTACGAGGTCGTCACGTGCGGGCTGGAGGCCGGTGAGACCCGCACCGACGGCGATTTCACCGTCCACGTCCCGCACGGGCCCGAGGCGCTCGCCGAGGCCGACACCGTGATCGTCCTCTCCTCCTACGAGGACTACGACCAGGACGATCCCGAGCTGTCCGCCCCCCTCGGTGAGGCCCTCGCCCGGGTGCGCCAGGGCACCCGCATGGCCTCCATCTGCACCGGCGCCTTCGTCCTCGCCTCCGCCGGGCTGCTCAACGGGCATGCGGCGACGACCCATTGGCGCCACACGGGCGAGTTCGCCCGGCTCTTCCCCGGTGTGGAGCTCGCCCCCGACGTCCTCTACACCGACGCCGGTGACGTGCTGACCTCGGCCGGCTGTGCCTCGGGCATCGATCTGTGCCTGCACATGATCCGCCGCGACCACGGCATGGCCGTCGCCAACGATGTGGCCCGGCGTACCGTCGTCCCCCCGCACCGCGAGGGCGGCCAGGTCCAGTACGTACGCCGTCCGGTCCCCGAGCCGGCGTCCCCCGCGACGTCGGCGGCCCGCGGGTGGGCGCTGCAGCACCTCCACGAGCCCGTGACGCTGCGGCAGATGGCGGCCCAAGAAGCCATGAGCGTACGGAATCTGACGCGGCGCTTCCGCGAAGAGGTGGGCATGACGCCGATGAACTGGCTCATCCGGCAACGGGTGGAACGGGCCAGGGAACTGCTGGAGGAATCCGACCTGCCCGTGGACCAGGTCGCCGTCCGGGCGGGCCTGGGCACGGCGGCCAATCTGCGTCAGCACTTCCAGGCCGCGCTCAGCACCTCGCCGAGCGCGTACCGGCGCACCTTCCGTGGCCCGGAGGGCATGGCGACCGCGGCCGTCTGAGACGCGGCGGCCCGCTCACGCCGGGTGCGTTCCCGGAAGCACCGGGTTGGGGATCGATGAGCGGGCCGATCGACGTTGCCCTGGCCATACGGCCGACCCGGAGGCCCGGCGTGGGGGCTGGTTTCGGGGTGGGGGCCGGTACGAGATATCTTGACGTCAAGACGATGTAGACGTGGAGCGGAGTAGTACCGGTGACTGACTCGACCATCATCTATACGGACACTGACGAGGCTCCGGCCCTGGCGACGTATTCGTTCCTGCCCGTGGTCAAGGCGTACGCCTCGACGGCCGGGGTCGCCGTGGAGAGCCGTGACATCTCTCTGGCGGGGCGGATCATCGCCGGCTTCCCCGAGCGGCTGGAGGCGGGCCAGCGTATCGACGACGCCCTCGCCGAGCTCGGTGAGCTGGCCGGGACGCCCGGAGCCAACATCATCAAGCTGCCGAACATCTCGGCGTCCATCCCGCAGCTGAAGGCGACGATCGCCGAGCTGCAGGAGCAGGGCTACGCGCTGCCGGACTACCCCGACGACCCGAAGACGGACGAGGAGCGGGACGTCCGCGCGCGTTACGACAAGGTCAAGGGCAGCGCCGTCAACCCGGTGCTGCGCGAGGGCAACTCCGACCGCCGCGCGCCCGCCTCGGTGAAGAACTACGTCAAGGCGAACCCGCACCGGATGGGCGCCTGGACCCCCGAGTCGAAGACGAACGTCGCGCACATGGACGCCGACGACTTCCGCAACACCGAGAAGTCCGCGGTCGTCGCGGCCGACGGCGCGCTGCGCATCGAACTGGCCGGGGACGACGGCAGCACCACCGTGCTGCGTGAGTCGGTGCCCGTGCTGGCCGGCGAGGTCGTGGACGCGGCCGTGCTGCGGGTCGCGGCGCTGCGCGAGTTCCTCACCGCGCAGGTCGCCCGCGCCAAGGCCGAGGGCGTGCTGTTCTCGGTGCACCTGAAGGCCACGATGATGAAGGTCTCCGACCCGATCATCTTCGGCCACGTCGTACGGGCGTTCTTCCCGAAGACCTTCGCCGAGTACGGCAAGGTCCTGGCGGCGGCCGGTCTGACCCCGAACGACGGGCTCGGCGGCATCTTCAAGGGCCTCGAATCGCTGCCCGAGGGCGACGCGGTCAAGGCGTCCTTCGAGGCGGAGCTGGCCGCGGGGCCCGACCTCGCGATGGTCGACTCCCACCGGGGCATCAGCAACCTGCACGTACCGAGCGACGTCATCGTCGACGCCTCCATGCCGGCGATGATCCGCACCTCCGGCCACATGTGGAACGCCGACGACCAGGAGGCCGACACCCTCGCGGTCATCCCCGACAGCAGCTACGCCGGCATCTACCAGGTCGTGATCGACGACTGCCGCGCGAACGGCGCGTACGACCCGGCCACGATGGGTTCGGTGCCCAACGTCGGCCTGATGGCGCAGAAGGCCGAGGAGTACGGCAGCCACGACAAGACCTTCGAGATCCCGGCCACCGGCACGGTCCGGGTACTCGACGGCGACGGCAACGCCGTACTGGAGCAGGCCGTCAGCGCCGGCGACATCTTCCGGATGTGCCAGACCAAGGACGTGCCGATCCGGGACTGGGTCAAGCTCGCCGTCACCCGCGCCCGCGCGACCGGCGACCCGGCCGTCTTCTGGCTCGACGAGGGGCGCGCACACGACGCGAACCTCATCGCCAAGGTCAGGCAGTACCTCCCCGAGCACGACACCGAGGGGCTGCGGATCGAGATCATGGCCCCGGCCGAGGCCATCGCGTACTCCCTCGAGCGCATCCGCCGGGGCGAGAACACGATCTCGGTCACCGGCAACGTGCTGCGCGACTACCTGACCGACCTGTTCCCCATCCTGGAGCTCGGCACCAGCGCCAAGATGCTCTCGGTCGTCCCGCTGATCAACGGCGGCGGTCTCTTCGAGACCGGTGCGGGCGGCTCCGCGCCCAAGCACGTGCAGCAGCTCGTCAAGGAGAACTACCTGCGCTGGGACAGCCTGGGTGAGTTCCTGGCGCTCGCGGTCAGCTTCGAGCACCTCGCGCAGAAGACGGGCAACGCGCGCGCACAGGTCCTCGCCGACACCCTCGACCGCGCGACCGCCACCTTCCTCCAGGAGAACAAGTCGCCGACCCGCAAGCTGGGCAGCCTCGACAACCGCGGCAGCCACTTCTACCTGGCGCTCTACTGGGCCCAGGAGCTGGCGAAGCAGACCGAGGACGCGCAGCTCGCGGAGGCGTTCGCGGGCCTGGCCAAGACGCTGACCGAGCAGGAGCAGACCATCGTCGACGAGCTGATCGCCGTCCAGGGGTCGCCGGCGGACATCGGCGGCTACTACCGGCCCGATGACGCCAAGGCGGCGGCCGTCATGCGTCCGTCGGTGACCTTCAACGAGGCCCTCGCGACGCTCGGCTGACGGAGTCTTCGGCCGGTGAACCGGCCTTGAGGGTCTACGGGTTCGGTGGCCCGCGGAAACGCTTTTCAGCGTCTTCCGCGGGCCATCGCCTGTTTCCGGGCCGGGATGTCATGGCGCGGATACGGCGGGGAAAGTCGGTGCCGACTCCCGGCAGACCCCTTGCCAAGACCAGTTAGTACGTGTTCGGATTATCTCCGTCGGGTCCTGCGGCGGTGGACGTTTCCGCTGCTCAGGCCCCATGTGATGGGTGGATTTCGACCTGCCCTCGTTCCCTGTGAATCCGATGCGACGCACCGTGACCGACCCTCCCGAACCCACGGGGGAGGCCCCCGGCCCCGTGCCCCACAACTCAGCGAAGACTCCTGGAGGGACACCCATGTTCGATCTCTCGTCCGTTGATCTGCTCGACGCGTTCACCCGCGAGCTGACCCTGTGCAAGGTGAAGGAGGACGAGCATGTCGTCATCCTCGCCGAGCCGGGCAGCCGTGGTGACTACGTCGCGGCGGCCTTCGGAGCCGCGAAATCCCTGGGCGCCCACGTCATCGCCGCGACCGTGCCCGGCGGCAGTCCCGCCCCGATGCCCAGTACTCATACCGGCGCCGGCCCCGGACTGACCTCGGTGCTCAACGACACCACCGCCCAGGACCTGCTGAAGTCGGCCGATCTCGTCGTCGACCTCACCCAGGAGGGATTCATCCACGCCCCGGTGCAGCAGGAGATCCTGCGGGCGGGCACCCGGATCATCTTCGTGTGCGACGCCCCGGATGTGCTCGTACGCAACCTTCCGCAGGAGGGCGACAAGGCCCGCGTCCTGCAGGGCGCGGATCTCCTGAAGTGCTCCTCCGTCATGCGGGTCACCTCGGACGCGGGCACCGATCTGACCGTGCAGCTGAAGAACGCCCACCCCGAGTTCCAGGTCGGCTTCGCCGACGACCCGGGCCGCTGGGACCACTGGCCCAGCACCATGGTGCTGTGCTGGCCCGAGTTCTCCGACGGACAGCTGGTGCTGGCCGAGGGCGACATCCTGCTGCCGTTCAAGGAGTACGTGCGCGCCCCCGTCACCCTGCAGATCGCCGACGGCCACATCGAGAAGGTCTCGGGAGGGGCGGAGGCGCAGCTGCTGCAGACCTTCTTCGAGGACGCCGGGGACCAATGGGGCCGCAGCCTGTCCCACATGGGCTGGGGACTGATGAAGAGCGCCGACTGGTTCGCCACCGCGATGTACGGCAAGGGCGATCTGATGGGCATGGACGCCCGCGCCTTCGCCGGGAATTTCCTCTGGTCCACCGGCCCGCACCCGTTCCTCGGCCGCGAGTCCTACGCCCACCTGGATATCGCGATGCGCGGCTGCACCGTCTCCGTGGACGGCACGGACGTCGTGGTGGACGGCCGGCTCATCGACAGCTGACCGGGCCCTCGTCGGCCCGAGCGCGTCCGACCGTTCACGCCTTGGAGGAACAGTGGCGTCCAGCCAGTCTTACGAAGTCACCGTCGTCGGCGGAGGGCTCGGTGGTCTCACCGCCGCGCTCGCCCTGCGGCACAGGGGTATCCGGGTGACCGTCCTGGAACAGGCTCCGCAGCTCGGCGAGGTGGGGGCCGGCATCCAGACCGCCCCCAACGCCAGCCGGATCCTGCTCGGGCTCGGTCTGCGGCGGCAGCTGGAAGCCATCCACACCGAACCGCTGGATCAGGTGCGGCGGCGCTGGAAGGACGGCAGCATCGTCGGCCTGACCCCGCTGGGCCAGTTCTGCAAGGACACCTACAACGCCCCGTACTGGCACTATCACCGGGCCGACCTGCATCGCGTGATCATGGACGCCTGCACCGATCCGGAAGGGCCCGGTCCCGTCGTCCGGCTGCGTACCAGCAGCACGGTCGTCGGTCTGGACCGCACGGATCCGCTGCGGCCGGTCGCCGTCACCGACGACGGCAGCCGGTACGCGGGAGACGCCCTGATCGGAGCCGACGGGATCCGCTCCCGGGTGCGCGATCTGATGGGCGCGGAGGACACCCTGGTCTTCTCCGGCGAGATGGCCTTCCGGGCACTGATTCCCGGTGACCTGATCGCCGCGGACCCGGCCACACGCTGGCTGGTGGACCGCTACCAGAGCACCATCTGGTACGGACCGGACCGGCATCTGGTGCACTACATGATCCGCGGTGGCGAATACCTCAACATCGTCGCCTGTGTCCCCTGCACGGACGAGGTCGCCGAGCGCTGGGTCGCGCCCTCCAGCGCCGAGGAACTGGCCGATGCCTTTCCCGGCTGGGACGACCGGGTCCCGGCGATGCTCTCCAAGGCCAAGGAGGACGTGTCCTGCTTCGCCCTTTATTACCGGCGTCCCGACCCGGTGTGGACGGACGACAACGTCGCGCTTCTGGGCGACGCCTGCCATGCCATGCTTCCCTACCAGGCCCAGGGCGCCTCGCAGGCCATGGAGGACGCCGCCGTGCTCGCCGAGGAACTCGGTGCCGTCACCGCCGACGGCATCCGGGGAGCGCTGCGCCGCTACGTGGACCGGCGTGCCAAGCACGCGGGGATCGTGCAGCAGGCGTCGCTACGCAACAAGACCTTCTATCACTTCCCCGACGGACCCGAGCAGCGGGAACGCGACGCGAAGCTCAGGCACTTCGACGGGGAGTCCGACGTCTCCTACGACTGGCTGTGGAGCGGTACCCCGCTCAACGATCCCGATCAGGAGGCGTTCTCGTACAAGTTCTCCCGGTGAGCCGCGCGGGCGCGGCCACCACGGCGTCCCGCTGACAGGCGAGCGAACCGGCATCCGTTCCGGCGCGCATGTGCCCTTCCGAACTGGAGCCAAAGGTGAAGACAGGCGATCAGATCGTCCAGGATCTCCCATGGAAATGGGGCGTCCAGGGCAAGATTTTCATCATCGGTGGCCTCGGCTACCTGTTCGACGCGTGGGACATCGCGCTCAACGGCTTCCTGATGCCGCTGCTGGGCAAGGAGTTCGACCTCACCATGGGGGAGAGCAGTCTCATCGCCACGGCCAACCTGGTCGGCATGGCGGTCGGGGCCGTCGTCTGGGGCGCTATCGCCGACCGGATCGGGCGCAAGAAGGCGTTCAGTGCCACTCTGCTGATCTTCGCGCTGTTCTCCGTGCTGGGCACCCTCTCGCCCGACTACACGGTCTTCCTGATACTGCGGTTCCTGGCCGGCGTCGGCCTCGGTGGCTGTATCCCCGTGGACTACGCGCTGGTCAGCGAGTTCTCCCCCAAGAAGTTCCGCGGCCGGATCCTCACCGCCCTCGACCTGTGGTGGCCCATCGGCGTCACTCTGTGCGGTGTGGTGGCGACCATGATGGTGCCGCTGGAGGGCAACTGGCGCTGGATGCTCTCGACCATGGTCCTGCCCGCTCTGCTGCTGTTCTGGGTGCGGCGGGGAGTTCCGGAGTCGCCGATCTACCTCACCAAGGTGGGCAAGGAGGCCGAGGCGCGGCAGGTCATCGACAGCCTGGTGTCCCGGAGCGGCGCCACACCGCAGCCGTACGAGATTCCCGTACCGGCCGCGGGTGAGGGAGCGGACCGGCCCAAGGGTCTGCGCGCCGGTGTCGAGCAGTTCCGCAGGCTGTGGAGGTTCAACCCCCGGATCACCTCCGTCTCCTGGCTGCTGTTCGTCAGCATCATGATGGTCTACTACGCGGCCCTGACCTGGATGCCTTCGATCCTGAAGGAGGAGGGCTACAACGAGACCGCGTCGTTCATGGGACCGACGCTGATGAGCGGTGTCGGCATCCTGGGCGTGCTGGCCTCGATCTGGCTGGTCGACGTCGTCGGCCGCAAGTGGGTCATCGCGGTCTCCGCCCCGCTGTCCACCGCGGCACTGGTGGGCTTCGCCCTGGTGCTGAAGGTGGAGACCGCCGCGATGATCGCGATCGCCGTCTTCGGCTTCCTGATCCAGCTGACCATCCCGGTGCTCTACGCCTACGTCGCCGAGCTGTACCCGACCACGCTGCGGGCCAGCGGCTTCGGCTGGGCCTCCTCGGTCAGCCGGGTGGGCACCGGGTTCGCCCCGCTGCTCTTCGGTTCGCTGATGTGGCCGCTGCTCGGACTGCCGCTGACCTTCGCCGTACTGGGCGTGGTCGTGGTCCTCGCGGTGATCTGGATGGCCTTCGCGGCTCCCGAGACCAAGGGCAGGGAACTGGACGACATCGACGGCGAGGCGACCGCCGAGCCTGCGGCTTCCCCGCAGCCCGTGGAGAGTGCGTCCGTGCGGGGCTAGCAACCGGGGCGCCGTACGGGCTGCGAACCGTACGGCGCCCCCGGCCCACCCGGAGCAGCGCGGTCCGAGCCCGAAGGGAGACGAGAGATTTGAAGCCCGCCGCATTCACGTACCACCGTGCGCGCGACATCGAGGGAGCCACCCGGCTGCTCGCCGAACTCGGCGACGAAGCGAAGATCATCGCAGGCGGCCAGAGCCTGGTCGCGATGATGAACTTCCGGCTTGCTCGCCCCCAGCACCTGGTCGACATCAGCGGCCTCACCGGTCTCGACGGAATGCGCGGTCACCCTGACGGCGCCCTGCACATCGGCGCACTCACCACCCACCACGCGGTGGAGACCGCACCGTCCGCCGTGCTGGGCCCCGGCTTCGCCGTCATCCGGGACGCCATGCGCTGGATCGGTCATCTGCCGATCCGCACCCGCGGCACCGTCGGAGGCAGCCTCGCGCACGCCGACTCCACCGCGGAGTGGTGTCTGCTCGCGGTGTTGCTCGACGCCGTGCTCGTGGCCCAAGGGCCGGGCGGAGAGCGCCGGATCGGGGCGGCGGACTTCTTCCACGGCTACTACACCACTGCTCTGGAGCCCGACGAGATCCTGGTCGAGGTCGTCTTCCCGCGGCCCGCCCCGCGCGCCGCACTCACCGAATTCGCCGAACGCAAAGGCGACTTCGCCACCGTTGCCGCCGCCGTGGATCTCGACCTCGCGCCGGACGGCGGGACGGTACGCGCCGGACGGGTGGCCCTGGGCGGGGTGGCCCCCCTGCCGGTACGCGTCCCCGAGGCCGAGGAGGTGCTGGGGCGGGGCGGCCCGGCCGGGCCACGGCTGTTCGCCGAATGCGCGGCCACAGCCGCCGACTCCGTCGACCCTCCCACAGATGACAGCAACGGCAGCGCGCACTACCGCAGGGTTCTCATCCGCACCCTGGTGGCGCGCGCCTGCGAGGAGGCGATCTCCCGATGACTGTTCCGATGACGGAGCACGGCCACCGGCCCGCCGGGGAAGGCGCGTTGATCGGTGCCTCCGTCGGCCGCCGCGAGGACCCCCGATTGCTGGCCGGGCGCGGACGGTTCACCGACGACGTCCAGTTGCCGGGAATGCTGCACGCCCAATTCGTACGAAGCACCGTGGCGCACGGCGCGGTCACCTCCATCGACCTGTCGGCGGTACTGGAAGTGCCGGGTGTGGTCGCCGCGTTCACCGCCGAGGACCTCGCTCTGGCCGACATCACCGCACGGCTCGGGCGTCCCCTCACCGAGTTCGTGCCCACCGCCATGCCGGTGCTCGCCCGTGACCGGGTCCGCTATGTCGGGGAACCCCTCGCCGTCGTGGTGGCACGGGACGCGTACGCCGTCGAGGACGGGCTGGAGGCGGCCCGGGTGACGTACGAGGCCCGTCGTCCCGTCACCTGCGAGGAGCAGGCGCTCGCTCCCGGAGCGCCGCTGGTGCACGACGAGGCCACGGCCAACACCCTGCTCGATGTCTCGATGTTCGCCAGTGAGGGCATCGACGACACCTTCGACGAGGCGCCCTGCGTGGTCCGGGTCGAGACCAGGACCGGCCGCCAGAACGCGCTTCCGCTGGAGACCAGGGGCGTGGTCGCGAGCTGGGACGCCCGGGAGGAGCAGCTGCTGCTGCAGACCTCCACCCAAGTCCCGCATCAGGTGCGCACGGTGGCGGCCCGCTGTCTGGGTCTGGACGAGCGGGCGGTACGGGTGCTCGTACCGGACATGGGCGGTGGCTTCGGGCAGAAGTGCGTGGTCGGACGTGAAGAGATCGCGGTGGGCGCGGCGGCACTCCGGCTGGACCGGCCGGTGAAGTGGATCGAGGACCGCAAGGACGCGCTGACCGCCTCCTTCCTCGCCCGCCAGCAGCACTACGACGTCCGCGCGGCGTTCGACGGCGACGGCCGCATTCTCGGGCTGGACGCCGCGATCGTCTGCGACATGGGCGCGTACTCCTGCTACCCGTTCACCGCCGGCATCGAGCCGCTGATGGCCTCTGCCGAGGTGCCCGGCGTCTACAAGGTTCCCGCCTACCGGGTGCGGGCCCGTGCGGTCACCACCAACAAGGCGCCCACCGCCCCCTACCGGGGGGTGAGCCGCCCGCAGTACGTGATGGTCATGGAGCGGCTCTTCGAGCGCGCCGCCCGGCAACTGGGCCTGGACCCGGTCGAGATCCGCCGCCGCAACCTCATCACCGACTTCCCCTACACCGGGGTCAACAACATCACCTATGACCCGGGCTCGTATCTGGAGTCCCTCAACCTGTGCGAGCGGGTGCTCCGCGACGAGGGCTGGTACGGGACCAAGGAGACCGCTGCCGCCGAAGGGCGGAACATCGGCATCGGATTCTCCTGCTTCAGCGAGCGCACCGGCTACGGCTCGGCCGCGTTCGCCCAGCGCAAGATGGAAGTGGTGCCCGGCTTCGACATCTCCGAGGTACGGATGGACACCAGCGGCGCCCTGGTGGTCACCACCGGCACCATGAGCCATGGGCAGAGCCACGAGACCACCATGGCCCAGATCGCCGCGGACGAACTCGGCCTGGACATCGCCAAAGTACGTATCCACCAAGGCGACACCGACCGGATCACCTACGGCTGGGGCACCTTCGCCAGCCGCTCCATCGCGATAGGCGGCAGCGCGATCCGGCTGGCCGCGGGCAGACTCGGCGACAAGCTCAAGCTCATCGCCGCCTCCCGCTGGGACGTGCCGCCGGAGGACCTGGAGCTGGGACGGGGGCTGGTGCGCCACCCCTCGGACGGCAGCACCCTGACGTACGAGGAACTGGCCGACATCGCCTATCTCAAGGCGCACCTGCTGCCCAAGGGCGTGGAGCCGGGGCTCGCCGCCACCGCCACCTTCGACGTCTTCAACGACGGCACCTTCTCCAACGCGACCCACGGCGTGGTCGTGGAACTCCACGAGGGAACCGGCCAGGTCGAGATCCTGCGGTATGTGTGCGTCGAGGACTGCGGGGTGGCCATCAACCCCCAAGTGGTCGAGGGGCAGACCCGGGGCGGCATCGCCCAGGGCATCGCGGGAGCACTCTTCGAGCAGGTCACCTACGACGAGCAGGGCGAGCCGTCTGCCGTCAGCTTCATGGAGTACAAGGTCCCCACCGCACAGGAGATCCCCGAAGTGTCCATCCACCACCTCGAGACGCCCTGCGCCTTCACCGAGACAGGAGCCAAGGGCGTGGGGGAGGGCGGCACCATCGGCGCGCCCGCCGCGGTACTCAACGCCGTCAACGACGGCCTGCTGCGCACCGGAGTGGAGCTGAACGACACCCCCATCACACCGGAGACGGTGGTAAACGCACTGGAGCAGCAGCGATGACCGACACCGCGATGACCGACTCGGGGATGACCGGCGCTGCCGGCCGGCCACAGCACCAGCAGCTGATCAGCCTGCACGTCAACGGCGAGCTGCACGAAGTGCTCACCGAGCCCCGCCGCACCCTGGTCGACGCGTTGCGTCACGACCTCCGGCTGACCGGCACGCACGTGGGCTGCGAGCACGGGATCTGCGGCGCTTGCACCGTGCTGCTCGACGGAGCGCCCGTCCGGGCGTGCCTGATGTTCGCGGCGCAGGCCGAGGGCCGCGAGATCCGTACGGTGGAGTCGCTGGCCGATGGACGCGAACTCAGCGACCTCCAGCAGGCGTTCTCCCGCCACCACGGTCTGCAGTGCGGTTTCTGCACCCCGGGGTTCCTGATGCTCGCCGAGGGATTCCTGGCCGAGCGGCCGGCGGCGTCCAAGGAGGAGATCCGCGAGGTGGTCGCCTCCAACCTCTGCCGCTGCACCGGCTATCAGACCATCGTCGAGGCGATCGACGACTGCGCCACCAGGCGCCGGGCGGCGCTCCGGGAACGGCTGGAAGGCGCCGGGCAGCTCACCGACGGACAGGACTGACGATGCCGCCCGCGGCGGCGCGCGAGGAGATTCCATGCAGCTCAGCAACACGGTCCCGGTGAGGGCGACACCGGACGAAGTCTTCGCCCTCGTCAACGACGTCGAACGCGTCGCCTCCTGTATGCCCGGCGCCACGCTGGAGGGGAACGACGGTGACACCTGGTCCGGAAAGGTGAAGGTGAAGGTCGGCCCGATCACGGCCGCCTACGCGGGGACGGTGCGTTTCCTGGAGGTCGACGCCGCACAGCGGCGGCTGCGGGTACAGGCGCGCGGTGCCGACACCCATGGCAGCGGCGACGCCGAGGCCGAGGTCACCCTGGTGGTGGCCGAGGCAGCCGAAGGGGCCGAGCTGCGGATGACCACGGATCTGGTCATCCGCGGGAAGATCGCCCAGTTCGGCAAGGGCGCGGTGGCCACCGTCTCGAACAAGATCCTTCAGCAGTTCGCAAGGAACCTCGGCAGTCTGCTGGACCAGGAACGCGAGCACGGCACCGCCTCCGCCGCCGGCACCCCGGCGCCGGCCGCCACCGCTCCCGGTG
>NZ_JBOHCV010000574.1:0-17561 GCF_050698815.1 Streptomyces sp. | reverse complement strand
GCCCCCGCCGGCTCGCGCCTTCGCGTCCGAGGCGGCCCGGGGTTTCTCGGTGCCGCAGCCCGTGAGCAGACCGAGCCCGGTGGCCGCCGCAGCCGCCGTGGCGGCGAGCACACCGCGCCGGCCGGGTTCGGGCCGGCCGGGTCCGGGCCGCGCCCCTGGGGATCGGCCCGCTTCGTCCTGTGCCGTCGGGTCGCCGGTCGTTCCGCCAGCCACGTCGCCCTCCGTCCGCCGGTCCTGCGCCGATGGCACCGATAGCCGATGGCACCGGTGCGTGATCCTCCCCGTCCGGTGGACATCTCCAGGCCGCGCCCGTACGAAACGATGTTTACCGTTGGCGGGCGTCTTCGCCGCTCAGCCATCCCCCACACCACACGAACGCCGGTCCCGCAGAATGGGACCATGACGCAGAAGACGGATGCCATGCCGGACAGTGCCATGGCGGACTGGGAGAAGCGCTTTCGCGCACCGCGGGTGTCGCTGCCGGACTGGGCTGAGGACGCGCCCGACCGGTCGCTGTACATCTCCAATGTGACGGGCACCTTCGAGCTGTACGCGTGGGACCGGAAGACCGACGAGCACCGGCAGGCGACGGACCGGCCCAACGGCACCACGGACGGGACGCTGACGCCCGACGGGGAGTGGATCTGGTGGTTCTCGGACACCGACGGTGACGAGTTCGGGATCTGGATGCGGCAGCCCTTCAAGGGCGGCGAGGACGAGCCGGCGGCGCCCGGACTCGCCCCCTCCTTCCCGGCCGGGCTGGCCCTCGGCCGGGACGGCACTGCCGTCGTCGGCCGGTCCACCGACGAGGACGGTACGACCATCCATGTGACCCGCAGGGACGGCGCCGCACCGGTGGAGATCTACCGGCACCGGGAGTCCGCCGGCGTCGGCGATCTGTCCTACGACGGGACGCTGCTGGTCATCGAGCACACCGAGCACGGCGACGCCATGCACTCCGCGCTCCGCGTGCTGCGCCGGGACGGCACGACGGTCGCCGAGCTCGACGACAGCGAGGGCGGTACGAAGGAACTGGGCCTGACCGTCCTCGGCTTCGCGCCCGTACCCGCCGACCCGCGGTTGCTCGTGGCGCACCAGCGCAGCGGGCGCTGGGAGCCGATGATCTGGGAACCGCTCAGCGGCGAGACCACCGACCTCACCATGGACCTGCCCGGGGATGTGGGCGCCGAGTGGTACCCGGACGGTTCCGCGCTGCTCGTCTCGCACAGCTACCGGGCGCGCAGCGAGCTGTGGCGCTACGACCTCTCCACGCAGGCGCTGACCCGTATCGAGACGCCGCCCGGTTCGGTCACCGGCGCGACCGCGCGCCCCGGTCCCGGCTCCCCGGTCGAGTACCAGTGGTCCTCCGCCGCGCAGCCGCCGCAGGTACGGTCCACCACCGGGGCCGTCGTCCTCGATCCTCCCGGCCTGGCCGCGCCGCGTTCCGTGCCCGTCGAGGACATCTGGGTCGAGGGGCCCGGCGGTGCCGTGCACGCGCTGGTGCAGAAGCCCAAGGGTGAGGGCCCGTTCCCGACGGTCTTCGACGTGCACGGCGGCCCGACCTGGCACGACAGCGACGCCTTCGCGGGCCAGCCCGCGGCCTGGGTCGACCACGGCTTCGCGGTCGTCCGTGTGAACTACCGCGGCTCGACCGGCTACGGGCGCGCCTGGACGGACGCGCTCAAGCACCGGGTGGGCCTGATCGAGCTGGAGGACGTCGCCGCCGTACGGGAATGGGCGGTGTCCTCGGGGCTGGCCGACCCGGAACGGCTGGTACTGGCAGGCGGCTCGTGGGGCGGCTATCTGACGCTGCTCGGCCTCGGCACCCAGCCGGAGGCGTGGGCGCTGGGCCTGGCGGCGGTGCCGGTCGCGGACTACGTGACCGCGTACCACGACGAGATGGAGGCGCTGAAGTCGCTGGACCGCACGCTGCTGGGCGGTTCGCCGGAGGAGGTGCCGGAGCGCTTCGCCGCCTCCTCACCGATCACCTACGTCGACGACGTGCGGGCGCCGGTCTACATCTCCGCCGGCGTCAACGACCCGCGCTGCCCCATCCAGCAGGTCGAGAACTACGTGCAGCGGCTGGAACAGCGCGGCGTACCGCACGAGGTCTACCGCTACGACGCCGGACACGGGTCACTCGTCGTGGAGGAGCGGATCAAGCAGTTGAGGCTGGAGATCGACTTTGCTCAGCGGCATCTTCCGGCCCGTCCGGAGGAGCCGCCGCGGGCCCGGGGATGAGGCCGAGCGCCGCGTCCCTGGCCAGCTCCGCGTCCCGGCGGAAGAGCCGGAACCACATGAAGAGCACGAAGCCCGCGAAGACGAACCACTCGGCCGTGTAGCCGAGATTCTGGAACGCCTTCATGTCGAGGCCGGTGTTGTCGGGTCGTACCGGCGGCACCGGCCTCAGCGGTGAATCCGCCGGCGTGCGCTGGACCGTGATCCACGCGTCGTGGACGCCGTAGGGCACCACGTTGACGAGGGCGGCCGCACTGATCACGCCGAGCTGGCCGCGCGGCAGTCCGCCGCCCGCGTGCACGCCCGGGCTGCTCTGTGACTCGGACGGCTGGAGCGCGCCGGTGACGGTCACCTCGCCCCGTGGCGGCGCGGGGACCCGGTCCGGGTCGGCGTCACCGGGCAGCCAGCCCCGTACGACGGGCAGTGCCTTGCCCTTGCCGGTGTCCGCGTCCTTGCCCTGGCCCGCACCCGCTTCCGCGTCCTTGCCGGAGCCCGCGTCCGGGTCCGTACGCAGCAGGGACAGCACGTAGAAGCCGCGCTTCTCGCCCAGCCGCCGGTCGGGTACGAGCAGCTGGTGCCGGGAGTCGTAGCGCCCGGTGGCCTTGGCCGTGCGGCCGCTGGTACTCAGGTCGACGGGGAGCAGCCGGGCCAGCGGCTCGGCCTTCGCGCGGGCGGAACCGGACGTGGTCTTCTCCTGCTGCTGGTGGCTCTCGACGCGCGCCTCGAAGCGGGAGAGCTGCCAGCTGCCCATGAAGAGGCAGACCGGGATGGCGATGACGGCGAAGAGGTTGATCCCCCACCACCGCGACGTCAGCAGAAACCGGTACACCCCGCCCACGGTACGGGCCCCCGGGGCGGCGGTCATGGGCGGGGCGGTGCGGTGCCGGCGGTGCGGCGCGGTGCGGGAGAAGGCCGGGCGGGCGGGCCGTCAGTCGGCGAGCACACCCGTGCGGTAGAGGGTGCCTGCGCAGGCCCCGTCGATCCTGGTGTCGGCGGCCGCCGGGTCACCGACGTCGGGGGTGTGGGTGAGGACCACACCGTCCTCGTCCCCGCCGTCGCCGCCGGTGTCTCCGCCGCCGGTGTTGCTGTCGCCGCCGGTGGTCTCGGGGGTACCCGGACCGCCGCCGCTGCCGCCTTCGGAGCCGCCGTTGGCATCGGCGTTGGTGTTGCTGCCGCCGCCGGTCGCTCCGCCGGGTTCATTGCCCTGGCCGGACTTCGGGCTGGGCGAGCTCGCGGTGGGGCACTCGCTGGGGACCCAGGCGAACTTGACCACGTACGCGTCACCGGGCCTCAGCACCAGCTCGTCCGACGCGGAAGCGGGGTCGGGCAGACCGCCCGCGTCGTCGCCCGGCGTGTGGTCGACGACGCTGATACGGGATGCCTCCGCCCGGCCCTCCGGAGATGCTCCGACCATGCCCTCGCCCTCGACCGTGCAGGCGTCACCCGAGGTGTTGACGACGCGGAAGCTGCCGTAGACCTTGCCCTCGCCGTCGGGGTTGCCCATTTCCGCCGAGCCGTCGCCGAGCTGTTCCCGGCCGCAACTGGGCGCGCTCGTCGCGAGGGTCTCGCTGGGGTCAGCGCCGCCGGACACCTTGCCCGCCGAGGGGGACGGCGACGCGGAGCCGCCGTTCCCGTCCTCGCCGCCACTCCGGCCGGCGGTCTCGCCGGCCTCGCCGGTTCCCGGGTGTCGGCCGGTACCGGCGGAACCGCCGGGACCCTCGGAGTGCTGCCGGCCGTCGCCCGCGTTGACGGAACGGTCGTGGGAGGTGCCCGGCATCAGCCCGGTGCTCACCAGGGCCGGCACCCCCACCCCCGCGAGCACGACGGCCGCGGCGGCGCCGACGAGGACACGCCGGCGCTGCGCCTTGCGGGCGGGAACTGCGTGCTGAAGGTAGGTCAGGGTCCCCGGTGCGGGCTCGATGTCGCGCACGCTGTCGCGCAGCAGCCGGCGGAGGGCCTCCTCCATGTCACCGTCACCGCCGTCGGCGCCATCACCGCCGACGCCGTCCGAACCGTCACCGCCGCCGGCACCGCTGCCGCCGTTGCCGCCGCCTCCGGTGCCGATGGAACCGCCGCCGCTGCCGGAGCCGGCCATTCCGCCCGGCTCGGCGGTGACCGCGGACTCGCCGGACGGCGGGGGTGGCACGGCGGCATCCTGGGACTGCTCCGGGCTCCCCTGCCGCTCGGGCTCGTTCGACCACCCGGGCTTCCGGTCCGGCTGATCCGGCACTTCCGGCCGCCCCGCGTTCATGGCCGTCACCGCTTCCAGCCGCGCGCCTGGTTCCGTGGGCCGCGGCTGCGGTGCGTCGGGGACGTCGGGGGCGCGCGGCAGATCAGGCTTCTCCGGGGCGCTGGGGCCTTCGGGCAGGCCCGGAATCTCGGTCGGATCGGTCACGCCAGGCAGGTCCGGTGGGTCGTCGATCCGGGGCGGATCGGGGATCACCGGCGGATCGTAGATTCCCGGGGTCTCGGGGATCTCCGGGGCGTCCGGGATCGGGGGCATGTCGGGAATCCGCGGGGGTGCCGGGATGTCCGGCGTCGGCGGGATCTCGGGGGGTTCGAGGATGTCGGGCACCGCCGGGATCTCGGGCATCTCGCCCGGGCCGTGCACGTCCGGGATGGAGGGGACGTCGGGCAGGTCGGGCAGATCGGGGCCCTCCGGCCCGTGGGCGGGCGGCAGCAGCGGAGCGTCGGGCACGTCGGGTGCGTCCGGAGCGTGCGGCGTCTCCGGTGCGCTCGGGCCTTGCGGCCAACTCGGCGCGTCGGGCTCGTCGGAGCCGTCGTGCCCGCGCGGCGCGGTCCCCCGCGGCGCCTGCCCGCGCGGTGCGTCCGGCCACTCGGCGCAGGCCACTCGCGCACGCCGGAGCCCGTGCTCCTCGTACGCGAGTTCGTCCCCGTACCACCCACTCATGACACTGCCTCCATGGCGACCCGGAGCGCCGCGATGCCCCGTGAGCCATAAGCCTTCACCGAACCCAGCGACAGACCCAGCACCTCGGCCACCTGCGCCTCGGTCATGTCGGCGAAATAGCGCAGCACGAGCACCTCGCGCTGGCGCCGCTGCAGGTTGCGCATCGCCCGGATCAACTCGTCGCGCTCCAGCAGCTCGTACGCGCCCTCCTCCGCGCTCGCCATGTCCGGCATCGGCTTCGAGAGCAGCTTGAGGCCCACGATGCGGCGACGCAGGGCGGAGCGGGAGAGGTTCACGACGGTCTGCCGCAGATAGGCGAGGGTCTTCTCGGGCTCGCGGACCCGCTTGCGGGCGGAGTGGACCCGGATGAAGGCCTCCTGCACGACGTCCTCGCATGAGGCGTTGTCGTCCAGCAGCAGGGCCGCGAGGCCGAGCAGTGACCGGTAGTGGACGCGGTACGTCTCGGTCAGGTGATCGACTGTCGTGCCCGCTGTCATCGCGTCGTCAGCGTCCGCCCCTTGGGCGGTGCCGCGCGGTGGACGGGTGGCAGGCCCGGCAGACCACGGCGCGATCACCGGCATACCTCCCGTACTGATACCGGACGATGCAGGCGCGGTCGCGAGTCCCCATCCCAAAACTTCTGCCACGCCAGTTGGACACGCATTCCCCCAGCAAGGTTGTACGCGTAAGGCATCCCCCTGGGTGATGCACTCAATACCCTCATGCGTACCAGCTCTTCCTGAATGCCCCAATAGTCACAGCGCCTATGAGTCCTGGCAGCGGACACAGAGACGCTGTTGGCCATGCCGCCGGTTGCAGCGGGCAAGGAAGGAAATTCTCGTTCAGGTTCGCCGTGCTGACCAGTGGCCCGGTCCAGCCATGAGCGACTACTTCCGTGACAACTAGCAAGAAAAGGGGCGGGAGGGACGGGTGAGTGGCAAGTGGCGGAGCACTGACCGAGATCGACGGATACTGGTCGCCGAACGACCGCCGGCCGACCACAACTGTCGACGGGTCAGCGCGAGTCCGCCCGCACGGCCGTCGCGAGGACGGACCGTACGGGCGGCCGTTCACCGGTGACCGGTTCCCGGTCGTCGGTGTCGCTATGCGGTTGTCGGTGTCGCTGCGGCTGCCGCGCTCTCGCGCTGCCGCTGTCAGCGCCCGGTGCCGCCGTAGACGACGGCCTCGTCGCTCTCGCTGTCCAGCCCGAACGCGGAATGCACCGCCCGCACCGACTCGTTGACGTCGTCCTCACGGGTGACGACGGAGATGCGGATCTCGGACGTGGAGATCAGCTCGATGTTGACCTCGGCGTCGGACAGCGCCTCGAAGAAGGTCGCCGTGACGCCCGGGTTGGTCTTCATCCCGGCGCCGACGAGCGAGATCTTGGCGATCTGGTCGTCGTAGCGCAGCGAGTCGAAGCCGATGGTGCCCTGCGCCTTCTCCAGCGCGGCGATCGCCTTGCGGCCCTCACTCTTGGGGAGGGTGAAGGAGATGTCGGTGAGACCGGTGGACGCGGCAGAGACGTTCTGCACGACCATGTCGATGTTGACCTCGGAGTTGGCGATGGCGCGGAAGATCGCCGCCGCCTCACCCGGCTTGTCCGGCACACCGACAACCGTGATCTTCGCCTCGGACGTGTCGTGCGCGACACCCGAGATGATCGCCTGCTCCATCGCTTCCCCTTGCCCGCTCTGCTCGCCCTGCCCGTTCTTCTGTCCCGCGGCGGCGGTGCCGCCCGCTCCCCCGCCCCGCCCGGCGCTCTTGCCACGCGGTTCGCTGCTGACCCAGGTGCCCTGCAGCCCGGAGAAGGACGACCGGACGTGGATCGGAATGTTGTACCGGCGCGCGTACTCGACACAACGGTGCAGCAGCACCTTCGAACCGGAGCTGGCCAGCTCCAGCATGTCCTCGAACGAGATCCAGTCGATCTTCCGCGCCTTCTTCACGACCCGCGGGTCGGCGGTGAAGACGCCGTCGACGTCGGTGTAGATCTCACAGACGTCCGCTTCCAGCGCGGCGGCCAGCGCGACCGCCGTGGTGTCGGAGCCGCCCCGGCCCAGGGTGGTGATGTCCTTGCTGTCCTGCGAGACGCCCTGGAAGCCCGCGACGATGGCGATGTTGCCCTCGTCGACGGAGGTCTGGATACGGCCCGGGGTGACGTCGATGATCCGCGCCTTGTTGTGCGCGGAGTCGGTGATCAGACCGGCCTGGCTTCCGGTGAACGACTGTGCCTCGTGTCCGAGGGATTTGATCGCCATCGCCAGCAGTGCCATGGAGATGCGCTCTCCAGCGGTCAGCAGCATGTCGAACTCGCGCCCGGTCACCACCGGGGATACTTCCTTCGCGAGATCGATCAGCTCGTCCGTCGTGTCACCCATCGCCGAAACCACGACGACCTCCTGGTGGCCGTTCTTCTTGGATTCGACGATCCGCTTGGCAACGCGCTTGATGCCCCCGGCATCGGCAACGGAGGAGCCGCCGTACTTCTGCACGACAAGGCCCACGTGTGCTCGCTCCTCGAATCTCAGTCCTGCTGCACCCGCACCCGGCCGCCTGCGCGGCCGGGGGACTCCCATCAGGGAAATCCCGGGTCGGCTCATTTTACCGAGAGAGCGCCCGGCCCTCTCGTCCAGCGGGAAACCCTGCCCGCTCATGGACGGCCCACACGGGAACGTAAGGCAGCTCACACGGCATGCGACGACGGTGAGCGACGGTGTGACGACAGTGCGCACCGGCGGCGGCCTCGGCTGACCGTCCCGTTGTCGGACCCTGCTGCTCTAATCCTGGGCAGCGGGACGGACAACGGCGTCCGGGCCCGGACAGGGGAAGTGAACGGCTCATGAGTACATCGCAGGTGACCGTGGAGCGCCGGATCGCCGCACCGGTCGGCCGGGTGTGGGAGGCGCTGACCGACATCGAGGGCTCACCCCGCGTGCTCAGCGGCGTGGAGCGGGTCGAGATGCTCTCCGAGGGCCCCTTCGGCGTCGGCACGCGCTGGCGGGAGACCCGCCGCATGCTCGGCAAGGAGGCCACCGAGGAGATGTACGTGACGGCGTCCGAGGCCCCCACGCGTTACGTCGCCGAGGCCGACTCGCGCGGCGTGCACTACGTCTCGGAGTTCGTCCTCACTCCCGAGGGGGACGACGCCACCGCGGTGCGCCTCGTCTTCGGTTCCGAGCTGGACAAGATGGGGGGCGTCGCCGGCGTACTGATGAAGCTGTTCGGCGGCCTCGGCGCGAAGGCCGTCGCCAAGGCGATCGCGAAGGACCTCGCGGACGTCGCCACCGCCGTGGAGTCGCCCTGATCCCGATTGCGGCGGCCTCACTCAGTGGACGTAGTCCTTCAGCTTCTCCGTCTCCAGCGTGATCCCCACCGGGTCCGGAATCTCGACAACCGCCCCGTAGGGGCGCGACGTCCGGTTTCGGTAGGTGCCGCCTTCCGGATCGCTGTACACGGTCACCGTGCAGGTGTCGCGGTCGATGAGCAGGTAGACCGGGATACCTGCGGATGCGTAGCCGTCGCGTTTGTCCCTACGGTCCCGCCTGTCCGTGTCGGGGTCGTGCGAGGTGACCTCCACGGCCATCAGCACGCCGTCAGGGTCGGCCCATTCCCCCTTGCCGCCGAAGTGGCCATCAGGGGCGAGGGCACCGTCCGTACGGGCCCGGCCTTTTCGGTACCCGCCGATCCGGAGCCCCCGTTCCAAGTACAGGGACAGCTCAGGACGATGCTGCATGCATCGCTTGAGGAGCCACATCAAAATCTCGTCGTGATCCCCGTCCGGCACCGGCTTGACCTCGAGCTTCCCATCAATGAATTCCAGCATCACCGTTTCCGGCGCTGTACGGGCAAGCTCCTCGAAGTCCTCGACGAGCATCTGGGGCCGGTCAGTGGTGGGGGTCATGGCGTCGCCTCCTCCCCTCCATGCTGCCCCGACCCGGGGCGCTGTGTCCTGCAACGTCATCCGTGATTCCTTGCGTCTACGGGCTGGGACAGGCTCCGGTCACGCGCAGCGTGGTCGCGGTGAACGCACCGACCGCGCACGGGCGGCGGTTCGTACCGCGTCGCGGGCCTGCGCCGCGAAGCGGCGGACCTGGTCGGCGGTGAGGCCCATCCGTTCGGGCTCGGGTTCCTCGCGGCAGCGGCGGCACAGCCCGCCCGGCAGTGCCTCCACCGTCCCCGGTACACCACAGTCGGTGCACTCGAGGCGCAGGCGCGGCGCCGGGGATTCCGCTGAGGAGTCCGCTGCGGCGGCCGCGGGCTCGGGCGGCAGCTTGTCGGCCAGGCGCCGGCGCAGCAGTCCTGCCGGACTGTGCACGGTGGGCGGAAGCCCGCTGGTCATGGCGTACGCGAAGCGCGGGCCACGGATGCCGCGCCTCAGCCATTCCGCGGCCGATTCCTCCAGCGCGGCGCACTCCGTCGCGGAGAGCACCAGGCGCGGATCGCGTCGGCCGAGGTCCGCCAACGCCTCATACGCCTCGGACCGTTGAGACCGCGCTGACGTGGTTGCCGCTGCACCGGTGGGCTGGGTGTCAGATCCTCGCCGTACGCAGCCCACGTCCTGCCGGCCGTCCAGGAACTCCGTCCACCACTCCTCGGTCCGTGCCCTCCGCGAAGAGTACGTGCGCGTGACGTGTTGCGGGCGGCCCTCGCCCAACGAGCCGCCGACGCGGCGCAGATGGCCGACCCTGGACAGTTCGCGGAGCGCGGAGCGGCAGGCTTGCTGGCCGTAGAGCGGCTGGGTCTTGGCGAGGGTCTTCACGTCGATCGCGGCGCCCTCGGGAAGGTTGTCGATGAAGCCCGCCAGGTACGCCTCGCGTACGGGCAGATGTGCGAAGTCCTCGGGGCGGCGGCCGGGTTGACCGGCCGCGACACGCTTGCCGAACCCCGGCTTCGCCGTGGGATGTGCGGAGGCAGGCGCGGCAACGCTAAGGTCTGTGGAAGCCATGAGATCGGTCCTGTCGATCTTGTAGGTCAGACCCCGGTCGGTGTTGTAGCACTGGCCGGGGTTGTTTGTTGCGACGAACGCTAACCACACATGACGATCAGTGGCAAATCCATCACCCAAAGTCATCCGCGCTGGTATAGGCACACCTGGGGCGAGTGGGCGGGGAAAGACCTACCGCCCATTCCATACAAAAAGAGCTCGGACTCCGAGGCCCGCCGCTCGGGGCTCAGGACCCGCCACTGACAGGCCCCAGACAGCGCGAGGCCCGGCAACCGGCCTTCTCGGACTGGCTGTCGGGTCCGCTTCACCGGACTTTCATCCGATGCACTTATTAGTCTACACCCTCCCAAAACGGTCAGGCGAACGCTTCTCCGGCGGCCCGCGCGACGAACGCGGCCCAAGCTTCGGGGGCGTCGTGAGCGGCTACGCCGCGTCCGGTGCGTCCTGGCCGTCCACCCGCTCCTCCAGGTGGACCGTCACGGTGTCGCCCTCCTCCTTGCCGATCGCCTTACGCACGTCGGCCTTCACCGGCAGCTTGTGCGTGCCGTCTCCCAGGGCCATGAACGAGCTGCGGAACGGGTGACCGTCGATCGTGCCCCGGACCTTCACCAGGCCCCGGGTCCCGAAGAAGTCGACCGAGTCAGGCCAGACGAGATAGGTCCAGCCGCCCTTTTCCGGACTCTTCCGCAGCGTTGCCGTGAACTGCTTGTTCATGATGGCTCCCCTCGCCTTCCGCCCGTACGGGTCCCACATAGAGGGACCGCGAAGCCGGGAAGAAATCATCGCCGAGGGCTACCGGACGTAACAGTCGACCGGCACGATCCTCTCACCCGACCGTCACCGCACCGGCGCTGATCTGCGGTTTCGCTTTCGCGCGCAGATGACAGCATGGCCCGGCAGGGCAGCGGAACGGTGAGCGTCAACGGAGAGTGCGCGGAGAGATGGCTGGAGAGCGCCCCGATACCTGGCAGCGGCTGATCGACCTCGCGGGAGAGCCCACTGCCCCCGGGAGCGGGTCCGCGCCGTCGGCCGAGGGCGACTCGGGGGCGCGGATGAGCCTCGCCTCCCTGTCCCAGGACGGCGGCGGTGGTGCCAGTGGCGGTGGTGGCGACGGCGCACAACACGGCGGTGGCGGCGGGGGCGGCGCGTCCGATCTGAGGGTCGACGATCACGGCATGACCCGCCTCGTACACCGCCTGCGGGAGAGCGACGACCGCATGGGGTCCGCGGTCCGCAGGTTGGAGAAGGCCGGCCCGAAGGGCCTGGGCACGGAAGAGCTCGACGAGGCGTGCGCCGAGTTCCAGAGTCAGTGGGAACACGGCATCGACAAGCTCGGCAAGGCCACGAAGTCGGTGACCAGCGCCCTCCGCGACGCCCTCGAACTGCATCTCGGCAACGACGAGCGGGTCCGCAGGATGTTCGGCGGGCACTGAGCAGGACGTACGTACGGGAGGCGCACGCGCACCATGGGAACCGAACAGGACTGGCACGGCCTGGGCTTCAACCCGGCGAGGGGCTCCACCTTCACCGTCCGCTCGCTGGCCAGCGACGTGAAGACGGTCGGCGACGAACTGGCCGAGGCACACCGGCTGCTCGAATCCATCGGCAAGAACGACGGTGTGTGGGAGGGCGAGTCCGCGCGGGCCTTCACCAAGAAGGTCGGCGAGCTGCCGAAGCTGCTGAAGCAGGCCAAGGACTCGATGAAGGACTGCGCGCGGGCGCTGGATACGTGGCACGACCGGCTGGCCGCCATGCAGAAGGAGGCGCACGGTCTGGAGCTGGACGCGCGCCGGGCACGGGCGAAGACGGAGGAGAAGAAGGCCGCGTACGACGACGTCAACGTCCCCCGGCAGGGCCCGCCGGGCGAGAAGATCACCGCTGCCCAAGAGGACTGGATCACGGCAAAGGACCAGTTGGACGCCCTCATCGACAAGGCCGAGAAGCTCGAGGCGCGCTGGAAGGACAAGGCTGGCGAGGCCGAGCGCCTGATCCTCACCGCATCCGAGAACCACCCGCCGGACCCGGGCCTGTGGGATCAGTTCACGGACGGGTCCAAGTGGTTGTGGCGGAACACCAAGGACTGGCTCGTCGACAACGCGGATCTGATGTCCGCGATCAGCGGAGGCATTGCCACGGTGGGCTTGGCCCTTTCCGCTACAGGTGTGGGGGCTCCCCTCGGGCTCGTACTTGCCGGAATCGGCGCCGCTGGAGGGGCGATGGCGGGCCATTGGATGGGCAACGCCAGGGGCAACGGCACGTCCAAATGGCAAGTCGCGGCGGACGGTCTCGGACTGGCGCCGGGAGTCGGTGCCATCAAGGGCTTCGCCACGGCGGGCAAGTCGGGGCTCGCCGGGTGGAAGACGCTGGGCGGCGGAGCGGGGCTCGCCAAGAGGGGCGAAGAACTGGCCACCGGTCTGGACGACGCCTTCCGTAACCCGGCGAGCGTCAAGGCCGTCCACTGGCTCCAGGGGAAGGTGGGCATGGAAGCGACCAAGGGTGAGGTTTTCCAGTTGCCGCAGAAGGCTGCCGGTGCGGCGAGCAGCGGCTACGAATGGTTCGCTGACCAAGTCCAAGGGTCGAAAGAGACGCAGGCACCCGGTGAACCGTCACAGACTCCGGTGGCCCAGCCCTCATCGCAGCCGTTCTTGCACGCCACCACTTGAAGAGGAGTTCCGCATGACCAGCGATGTCGATCTGAAGTACAGGGGAACGCCTTGGGGGGCGGCGCATACATTGATTCCCGGTTCGGCGTTCATGGGACAGCCGGCGGTGGAGCGGCTTGTCGATGAGGAGTCCAGGAGGGTCGACTTCGACTTCCGTGACGACGTGGCGACGGCGGACCTGCTGCGTTTCCGATACCGGGAACAGCATCAGCGAACCAAGAGAGCTTGGGGCTGGGGAATTCCGGCGGGGCCCTTCATCTTGCTGACCATCGTCCAGGTGAGCAGGCCGGCGGGACCCGCGGTGACCCGTGCCATGGAGCTTGGCATGCTGGGCGCGACCGCGCTCGTGGCGGTGCTGCTGCTGATCCCGTACAACCTGTGGGTCTGGCGGGTCTACCACTCCCAGGAACGCAAGAACATGCGCGCCCGCTGCAACGCGTACGTCAAGATCGTCAAGCTGGCCCGCAAGGAGGGGGCACCGCTGCCTCCTCGCTACCCGCATGTCGTGCCGTCCCGGGTCAGCGCCACCTACCGCCGACTGCCGGACGACGCGCACCTGTCCGGGCCCGCCAAGTGACCGACGCGCCCACCGCCCCGCCCCAGCTCGAGGTCCGGTACGCCCTGCCGCCGTTCTTCCACGAGATACCGGTGCTCGGCGAGCCCGAGGTGATCGCCGAGGAGTTGTACGCCACCGCACGGGAGTTGCTGCCGCAAGGTGACGCCGAGGAGTGGGTCCGGTGGGCCGTCATGGCCGCGTCGGGGCTCGATGATCTGCGGGCGGTGCGGGCCGTGTACGCCGGTTTCTGTCTGCTCGACATGGAGGGGCGCAACAGCACGGCGACGGTGGTCGTTTCGCACACCGCGCTGGAGGCGCCGGGCACGCCCGCCCGTACGGTTGCGCGTACGGCCGGCTCGCTGAGCGCGGCGTACCGGGATGCGGAGATCCACGAACTGTCCCTGCCCGCCGGCCCGGCGGTGGCGAAGATCGAGGGCCGGACGACGCCGGTCGAGCAGGGCGAGATCCCGATGGGCAGCATCCAGGTATTCGTGCCGCTGCCCAACGAGCTCGAGATGCTCACCCTGGAGATGACGACACCGCACTTGCGGGACTGGGACTTCTACTCCCGCATGTTCTCGGACACCGTCAACAGCATCGAGTGGTGGGAAGAGTAGAGCGGTAGGACTCAGACCTCGCCGGGCTGCTCGCGCTGCCGCTGCCGTTCCCACTCCTCATTCGTCGCGTCGAGCTTGTCCACGAAGTAACTGTCGTGCTGGACAAGGAACTTGGTGAAGTCCTCCCCGCCTTGCCGGGCCATCTCCGCGACCCGTTCGAAGTAGTCCTCGCGCGGCGCGCCCGGGGCGAAGAGCAGCAGCATCGACGCTGGGTCGTCGGAGTCGTTGTGGAAGGCGTGCAGCCCGCCCACCGGGACGTAGAGGAAGTCTCCCGACCGGCCGGTGATCCACCGGTCGCCGTCGAAGAGCCGCACCTCGCCCGAGAGTACGTAGAACGACTCCGAGATCGTCCGGTGGAAGTGCGTGCTGGGGCCAGGGGACTTCGGTCCCAGGTCGACCTTGTAGAGCCCGAACTCGCCGCCGGTGGAGGCGTGCGTGGCGAGGTAATGCGTACGGTTTCCGGTCGGCGAGGCCAGCTCCGGTTCGGCGTCGGCCCCCCTGAACACGGCGTTGATCTCGCCGTGTTCACCGAGGTAACGGTCTTCCGGGTACGACATGACGGCTCCTCAACATGGTCGATGCCGGCAGCCTAGCCACGAGGTCGGACAACTCCGCCGATTCCCTCGGGCAGCCATCGTCCGGCCGCCAGAGCCCCAGCTGTACGCCGCCCTCGGTGAGTGACCCGACCCGTCACCGCCGCCCGCCCTCCGGCAGTGCAGGGTGGTTCAGCCGAACCAGCTGACCTGGACGATCACGACCCGCTCGCCCCGCACGTCGGTGAGATACGTCAGCATAAGCAGCCCCCGCGTCTCGTTACGCAGTCCGGGCGTACGCCCTGTGAACGACGCACCATCGAGGAAGACCATGGACTCCCGGACTGCGATCTCTTCGGCCAGCTGCCCGACCTCACGGAGCACTTCCGGGGACAAGCCGTCGAGGAGGTCGTCGGGATCGTGCTCCCAGTGCCAGTCAGCCACCGGCGACCTCTCGGTGCGCGGCGCGCGTGATCTCGCCGGCTTCGCGGATCGCGCGCGCCCGTACCTCGGGGTCCTCATCGTTCAAGGCTTGCTCTGCCGCGCGCAGCCGCTGAGCCACGTCCGGCTGCCGCTCGATGGCCACGACGACGCCCCAGCGCCGGTAGAACATGTGGATGGGAACCACGCTCTCGTCCTCGCCCGCCTGGACGAAGGCCCGCTGCATGTCCTCGTACAGCTCTGGCAGGCGGGACGGCGCGAGGGCCGCCACCGCTTGGCGCAGGGCCGGGAGCGTCAGTTCCGGGAGTGGGACGAGCGCCCGGACCCGGGCGTCCCCCTCGGGGTGCTGGACCGTCACCGCCGTCCGACCTCCGGCTGCAGGCCCAGCGGTACGCCGATCTCGGCGGCCATCACCGCACCCGCCTCCTTCTCGAGCTCGTCGTCCTCGTCGGCGTTGCTGTCCGTGTCGAGGCCGTTGAGCTCGTCGAGGGGGGTGTCGAGGCGAACGTGGGCGATGAGGGACTGGAGGGCGCGGAGGGCCGCGGACGCGGTGGAGCCCCAGTTCGACAGGTAGGAGAACTGCCACCACCACATGGCCTCGCTGACCCGGCCCGCGCTGTAGTGCGCCATGCCGTGGCGGAGGTCGGCGATGACGTCGGCGAGGTCGTCGGAGATGCGGCAGGCGACGGGGGCGGTGCGTGGCTCGTACGGGTCGAAGACCTCGGAGTAGACGTCCACCGGGTCGAGCAGCGCGGCGAGCCGGAGGCGCATGTCGTCGACGTCCGGCTCGGGGCCGATGTCCGGCTCGTACCGCTCGGTCGGCACGAAGTCCTCGTGGGCACCCAACCGGCCACCGGCGAGGAGGAGTTGGGACACCTCGAGCAGCAGGTACGGGACCGCGCTGTCCGGATCGTCGCCCTTCGCCACCTCCGCCACCGACACGATGAAGCTTTCGACCTGGTCGGAGATCTGGACGGAGAAGTCGTCCGGGCTGTTCTTGATCTCGTTCAGTGTGACGTCAGACATCGAGCAACCTTCTTCCCTCGAAGGCCCGCCCCAGCGTGACCTCATCGGCGTACTCCAGGTCTCCCCCGACGGGGAGACCGCTGGCGAGGCGCGTCACCTTCAACCCCATGGACGAGACCATACGCGCGAGATAGGTGGCCGTCGCCTCTCCTTCAAGGTTGGGGTCTGTGGCCAGAATCAGCTCGGTGACCGCACCGTCCGCGAGCCGCGTCATCAGTTCCTTGATCCGCAGGTCGCTGGGGCCGACGCCCTCGATCGGGCTGATGGCGCCGCCCAGCACGTGGTAGCGGCCGCGGAACTCGCGGGTCCGCTCGATCGCGACGATGTCCTTGGGCTCCTCGACGACGCAGATGACGCTGCGGTCACGGCGCGTGTCCAGACAGACGCGGCACTGCTCCTCCTGCGCCACGTTGCCGCACACGGAGCAGAACCGGACCTTGTCCTTGACCTCGATCAGGGCGTGCGCGAGGCGGCGTACGTCGGTGGGCTCCGCCTGGAGGATGTGGAAGGCGATCCGCTGCGCGCTCTTCGGACCGACGCCGGGCAGCCTGCCCAGCTCGTCGATGAGGTCCTGAACCACGCCTTCGTACACGGATGCTCCGCTTCTGCTCAGGTCCGGCCCGCTGCGGCGGGTGGATCGTGCCTCGACGAACGGTAGTTGCCCGCCGCCCGCGCCACCAGCGCCCTGTCCTCCCCGTTCTCCCCGTCCCGTTCCGTCCCCCGGAAGGCTCGGGCGCCTAGAAGGGGAGCCCGGGGATGCCGCCGCCGCCCAGCCCCTGGGCGAGCGGGCCGAGCTTCTGCTGCTGCAACTCCTGCGCGCCGGCGCTCGCGTCCCGTACGGCGGCGAGTACGAGATCGGCGAGGGTCTCGGTGTCGTCCGGATCCACGGCCTTGGGGTCGATGACGAGGCCCTTGAGCTCCCCGGCACCGTTCACGGTCGCCTTGACCAGGCCGCCGCCCGAGGAGCCCTCGACCGGGGTCTCGGCCAGCTCCTGCTGAGCCTCGGCGAGGTCCTGCTGCATCTTCTGGGCCTGCTGCAACAGCTGCTGCATGTCGGGCTGGCCCCCATCACCGGGAATCACGACTTGGCTCCTGGCTCGTCGACGATTGACTTCACGTACTACGCATAGTTCACATACCGCGCGTAACTGCCGTACGCGTACTTCTTCTTCTTGCCGAGCCTACGTGCTCTCCGCGCGGCCTGCTGGGCATGTCCTGATCCGGCCCCGACCCAAGGGTCGGGGCCGGGGTCGGACCGAACCGTCATTCGTGAACGACTTCCTCGATCACCGTGGCCCCCAGCTCCCGCATGATCAAGTCGTAGCCCGAGAGCGCCGATTCGTCGAGGTCCGGGTCGTCCTCGGTGGGCTCGTCGTCCTCGAGGGCGCCACCGGACGGCGGCGGTCCGGACTGGCCGGGGACCGCCCGTACCGCTCCGGCCTGCGCCGACGCCCGTACCGGTCCGGGTGGCGACGGGGCGGCCTGCGCGGTCGCGAGCGCTTGGCCCTGCGGGGGCGGGGCGGTCGGAGAGGCGGAGTCCGACGGACGTCCGCCCGACCCGCCGGCACCGGGGCCAGGGCCGCCTGGGCCACCAGGGCCGCCGCCGAAACCTCCGCCGAAGCCGCTGC
>NZ_JBOHCV010000573.1:0-8016 GCF_050698815.1 Streptomyces sp. | reverse complement strand
TGCTGCCGGCGGCGACCGCGCGGGGCGGCGATCCCGCGGACGCGCTCGCCGCTCTGGTGCGGCTGCGGACGCCGGACGGGCTCGGTCCCGCCCGTACTGTCGCCGGCCGGCTGCTGCGCACACCGCGCCCCGACGCGGGGGTGACCGTGACCGCGGGCATCAGCGCGGCGCCCCGCGGCCTCGCCGAACTGGTGCCCGCCTGGCGGGAGGCGGTCGCCGCCGCCCGGGCGGCCGGCGCCGAGGGGCGGCTGGGACCGGTCGCGGAGTGGACGGCGATCGGCCCGTACCGCCTGCTGACCGGACTGACCGCACCGACGGGGCACGTCCGTGACGAGCCGGCCGTACGGGAGTTGCTGCGTCCGGCACACACCGAACTGGCCCGCACGGCCGAGGTGTTCCTCGACCACGCGGGCCAGGCGGGCCGCACCGCGGCGGCGTTGGGCATCCACCGGCAGACGCTCTACTACCGGCTCTCCCGCATCGAAGCGCTCACCGGACTCGACCTCGGCGACGGCGAGGACCGGCTGCTGCTGCACATGGCGCTCAAGGCGGCGCGACTGTGAACAGCGCCGCGAGCTGAGGGCTGCGCGAGGTATTGACAGCGGGGGGAGCCGGACGCAACATCCTTGGATCCGTAATTAACTATCTAGTGCGTTCACTCGAAACGCGCCGCCCTATCCGGAGGAGTCCCGTGTCCGCTCACTCGGTCGATGCCTCGGCCCAACCCGCCCTTCCACCGGGCAAACCCCGCAAGGCCGCCTTCGCCGCGTGGATCGGCAGCGCGCTGGAGTACTACGACTTCTTCATCTACGGCAGCGCCGCGGCCCTGGTCTTCCCCAAGGTCTTCTTCAACCCCGGCGATCCCGCTACGGCGACGCTGATCTCCCTGGCGACCTTCGGTGTCGCTTACGCCGCACGCCCGGTCGGCGCGCTGTTCCTCGGGCACTTCGGCGACCGGCTCGGCCGTCGGAAGATCATGGTGCTCACGCTGATCATGATGGGCCTGTCCACCTTCGCCATCGGCTGCCTGCCCACCTACGCGCAGATCGGGACCGTGGCCCCGGTGCTGCTGGTCCTGATGCGGGTGCTGCAGGGCCTCTCGGCCGCCGGCGAACAGGCCAGCGCGAACTCCATGACGCTGGAACACGCCCCGGAGCACCGTCGCGGCTACTACTCCAGCTTCACCCTGAACGGGACGCAGGCGGGCCAGATCCTGGCCACCCTGGTTTTCATCCCCGTCGCCGCCCTCCCGGACGACCAGCTCTACACCTGGGGCTGGCGCATACCGTTCCTGCTGAGCGCGATCGTCGCCGTCGCCGGCTACGTCATCCGCCGGAAGCTCGAGGAGACACCGGTCTTCGAGCAGGCGTCGGCGAGGAACGAGGTGGCCAGGCTGCCGCTGGTCGAGCTGGCACGGCACCACTGGGCCGATGTGCTGCGCGTGATCTGCGGAGCGCTCGTCGCGACCGTGAGCACCATCTTCACCGTCTGGGCCCTTTCCTTCGCCACCAAAGACGACTCCGGCCTGGAGGAGTCGTCCATGCTCCTGGTCGGCGTACTCGCCAACGCCGTCGCCCTGCTCGCCATCCCGCTGTGGGCCAGGCTCTCGGACCGGATCGGCCGTAAGCCGGTCTTCCTGACCGGCACGATCGGCTCCGGCATCATGATCTTCGTCTATCTGTGGGCGGTGTCGACGGGGAGCTTCCCGCTGGTGCTGCTGACCGGCATCGTCCTCTTCGGCGTGGTCTACAGCGCGGCCAACGGCATCTGGCCCTCGCTCTACGGCGAGATGTTCACCGCCCAGGTCCGGCTCTCGGGGATGGCCGTCGGAACTCAGATCGGCTTCGCCATCGCCGGTTTCGCCGTGGGCTTCGCCGAACAGATCGCGGGCCCGGGTGGTGACGGCTGGGCAGGCGTCGCCGCCTTCACCGCCGCCTTCTGCGCCGTCAGCGCGATCGCCGTGGCGACCGGCCGCGAGACGCACCGGGTGCCGACGGCCGACCTCGGCCTGAAGGCGACGGCCGACGCCGGCCTGAAGACGGGGCCGGCCGGGGCCGTGAGGTGACCGCGACGACCCCACCTTCGTACCTCACCGGTCTGATCGGGGCCGGGATCGGCCCGTCGCTCAGCCCTGAGCTGCACGAGCGTGAGGCAGACCGGCATGGTCTGCGCCTGCTCTACCGCACCATCGATCTCGGCACGCTGCCGGGGACCGGTGCCGAGGAGGCCGCACCCGAACTGCTGCGTGCCGCACGGATGGTCGGCTTCGACGGGCTCAACATCACCCATCCCTGCAAGCAGTCGGTGCTCGGTCATCTCGATGAGCTGGCACCGGAGGCGGCGGAGGTCGGGGCGGTCAACACCGTCGTCTTCCGTGCCGGACGATCGGTCGGGCACAACACCGACGTGACCGGGTTCGCCCAGTCCTTCACGGCGGGACTGCCCGGTGCGCCGCTGCACCGCGTGGTGCAGCTCGGCGCCGGGGGCGCCGGGGCGGCCGTCTCCCACGCACTGCTCGGCCTCGGCGCGGGCCGGCTCACCCTCGTCGATACCGACCCGGTCCGCGCGGAGCGCCTCGCGGCGGCACTGAATCGCCGATTCGGGCAAGGACGCGTCACCGCGGCCGATCCGGCCGGCACAGCTCGCGAGCTGGCCCACGCGGACGGCCTCGTCCACGCCACACCCGTCGGCATGGCGGCCAGCCCGGGGCTGCCCCTTCCCGCCGAGTCGGTCCGCCCGGACCTGTGGGTGGCCGAAGTCGTCTACCGGCCGCTGGAGACGGAGCTGCTGCGAGAGGCCCGCCGACGCGGCTGCCGCACCCTCGACGGCGGTGGGATGGCCGCGTTCCAAGCCGCCGACGCCTTCCGGCTCTTCACCGGGCTGGAGCCTCATACCGACCGGATGCTCGAAGACCTCGCCGCCCTGGTCGGCGTCGTCGGGGCTTCCGCACTCCGGGGACCTTAAGGAGAACGGTCATGCGTAAGTCCATCGCCACGGTGTCGCTGAGCGGGTCGCTCTCCGAGAAGCTCACCGCCATCGCCGCGGCGGGATTCGACGGCGTCGAGATCTTCGAGAACGACCTGATCGCCTCCCCGCTCAGCCCGGAGGAGGTGCGCTCCCGCGCCGCCGATCTGGGACTGAGCATCGACCTCTACCAGCCGTTCCGCGACTACGAGGCCGTCCCCGCCGACCTTCTGGCCGACAACCTCCGGCGTGCGGAACGCAAGTTCGCGGTGATGGAACGGCTCGGCGCGGACCTGCTGCTGGTGTGCTCCAGCGTCTCGCCCGACGCCGTCGATGACGACGCACTCGCCGCCGGGCACCTGTACGAGCTCGCCGAACGGGCCCAGCGGCACGGCATCCGTATCGCCTACGAGGCCCTGGCGTGGGGGCGCCACATCAGCACGTACGACCATGCGTGGCGCGTGGTGAAGGCGGCGGACCACCCCTCGCTCGGTACCTGCCTGGACAGCTTCCACATCATCTCCCGGGCCTCCGACCCCCGGGCCATCGAAGAGATCCCCGGCGAGAAGATCTTCTTCCTCCAGCTCGCCGACGCCCCGCTGATGGCGATGGACGTCCTCCAGTGGAGCCGCCACTACCGCTGCTTCCCCGGCCAGGGGGGCCTCGACCTCACCGGCCTGCTGGCACACACCGTCAAGGCCGGATACCAAGGGCCGCTCTCCCTCGAGGTGTTCAACGACGTCTTCCGCCAGGCCGACGCGGGCCGCACCGCCGTCGACGCGATGCGCTCGCTGCTCGCGCTGGAGGAGTCGGCCGGGCTCGCCACGCCACCGTCGCCCGTCGTACCGTCCGGCTTCGCCTTCGCCGAACTGGCGGCAGCGGACACCGAGCCGCTGCGCGGACTGCTGGGCTCGCTCGGCTTCGCCCGTACCGGGCGCCACACCGGGAAACCGGTGGAGATGTGGGAGCAGGGGGAGGCCCGAATCCTGCTCAACACCACGGGAGCCGACCGCCGTTCCGGTCCGGCGCTCGCCGCCATCGGCCTGGAGTCCCCCGACCCGTCCGCCGCGGTGCGGCGCGCGGAAACGCTGCTCGCCCCCGTGGTGCCGCGCCGCCGTGGAGCGCGGGAGACCCGCCTGGACGCGGTCGCCGCGCCGGACGGCACCGAACTCTTCCTCTGCCGTACCGGGCACGCGGACCACCCCAGCTGGACGGCGGACTTCGCCCCCGTACCGGCCGGACCGCCCGAGGCGGCGGCGAGTGACGGCACCGGTATCACCGGCATCGACCACATGGCGCTGACCCAGCCCTGGCACCACTTCGACGAGGCGGCCCTCTTCTACCGCAGCGTGCTGGGCCTGAAGCCCGATGAGAGCCATGATCTGGCCGACCCCTACGGCCTGTTCCGCAGCCGTGCCGTGGCCAACGCCGAAGGCAGCCTGAGAATCGCGCTGAACGTCGCCCCGAGCCCGGAGGGGGCGGCCGGCACCCGTCCCCAGCACATCGCGCTCGCCACCGACGACATCATCGCCACCGCGAGGCGCATGCGGCAGCGCGGCGCCGCGTTCCTGTCCATCCCCGCGAACTACTACGACGACCTCGACGCCCGCTACGACCTGCCCGCGGAAACCCTGGAGACCCTGCGTGAGCTGGAGATCCTCTACGACCGGGACGAGCGCGGCGAGTTCCTCCACTGCTACACCGCCACAGTCGGGCGGATCTTCTTCGAGGTCGTGCAGCGCACCGGCGAATACCGTGGCTACGGCGCCCGGAACGCGACGGTCCGGCTCGCCGCCCAGCACACGGCGCACCGAGGCGTATGAGCGATACCAGTCCAGTACCCCTCCCGGCGGCGCGGCCCCCGCTCCGGCACCTTCCTAGACTGGTACGCGTCGCACCGACCGTACCGACGAGGAGCCGCATGGCCGCCGCCGTCCCCCAGCCGCCACAGCCCGCCAAGCGCACGAGAGACGCGGCCCGGACCCAGGCGGAGATCCTCGAGGTCGCGACACGGGAGTTCGCCCGGCTCGGCTACGCCGGCGCCCGGGTGGACGAGATCGCCGCCCGGATCGAGACCACCAAGCGGATGATCTACTACTACTTCGGCAGCAAGGAACAGCTCTTCACCGCCGTCCTGGAGCGGGCGTACGCGGTCATCCGGCACCGGGAGCAGGAACTCGACGTCGAGCATCTGGATCCGGTCGCCGCGATCCGCCGCCTCGCCGAGCTCACCTTCGACCACCATGAAGCACACCCGGACTTCATCCGTCTCGTCGGCATCGAGAACATCCACGAGGCCGAGCACATCGCCGCCTCGTCGACGCTCGGCTCCCTCAACTCCCCCGCGATCACGGTCATCAGCCGAATCCTGGAGTCGGGCCACGCCGAGGGCGTCTTCACCGCCGACGTCGACGCCCTCGACCTGCACGCGATGATCAGCTCGTTCTGCTTCTTCCGGGTCGCCAACCGGTACACGTTCCGCGCTCTGTTCGGACGCGACCTCACGGCACCGGACCGTCACGAGCACTACCGCACCATGCTCGGCGACATGGTCATCGCCTACCTCACCTCGGGCGGGAACCCTCCCGGCCCGGTGCCCCGACGCTGACGGGTCCGGTCAGACGCCCACCGTGCCGTCGATTCCTTCACGGAGGAAGTCGGCGTGGCCGTTGTGGCGGGCGTACTCCTGGATCAGGTGCAGCATCACCAGACGGAGCGAGAAATCGTCGCCCGACCTGGCGTCGTGACCGGTGACATCGAGCGACTCCGCCTCCGCCTCTATCCGGCGTGCGTGATCGACCTCGCGCTGCCAGGCGTCGAACGCCTCGGTACGGGTGGCCGTGCTCGCGTCGTACGCGACCTGGAAGTCGAAGTCGTCGGACCAGACCAGCGGGATGTCCTCACCGTTGATCACACGGCGGAACCAGGACCGCTCCACCTCCGCCATGTGCCGTACCAGGCCGAGCAGCGAGAGGGTGGAGGGCGGCATCGACAGCCGGCGCAGGTCCTCGTCACCGAGCCCTTCGCACTTCATGGCCAGCGTCGCGCGGTGGTGGTCGAGGAAGCCGCGCAGCGTCTGCCGCTCCCCCGCGGTGAGGGGTGGGCCGGGGCGTTCGACGGTCACTGCTCGTTCCTCTCGATTCGTCCGCGCAGGCGGAGGGCCCGGAAGCCGGCTGTGCCCGTACCGCGTCGATCAGCGGTACGGGCACAGCCGTTGAACGTACGTCCCGGTCAGTCCGTGAGGTCCACACTGCGGGCGGAGGTCGCGCCGATCTCGCCCTTGATCTCGGTGAGGACCGGGGCCGGGATCGTGTCGTCGACGGTGAGCGCCACCAGCGCCTCGCCGCCCGCCGTGGCGCGCGCCACCTGCATGCCCGCGATGTTGATACCCGCCTCGCCGAGGATGCGGCCGACGGTGCCGACCATGCCGGGGCGGTCGGCGTAGCGGAAGAAGGCCATGTGCTCGGCGAGCGGCAGGTCGACGTCGTGGTCACCGACGGCGACGATCTTCTGCAGGTGCTTGGGCCCGGTCAGGGTGCCGGAGACGGAGACCTCCTCGCCATTGCCGAGGGTGCCGCGCACGGTCACCACGTTGCGGTGTTCCGCCGACTCGCTGGAGGTGGTGAGCCGGACCTCGACGCCGCGCTCCTGGGCGAACAGCGGGGCGTTGACGTAGCTCACGGTGTCGTCGACGACGTCCTCGAAGACGCCCTTGAGGGCGGAGAGTTCGAGCACCTTGACGTCGTGCTGGGTGATCTCGCCGTACACCTCGACGTCGAGCCGGAGGGCGACCTCGCCCGCCAGCGCGGTGAAGATCCGGCCCAGGCCCTCGGCCAGCGGCAGCGCCGGGCGTACGTCCTCGGCGATGACGCCGCCCTGGACGTTGACCGCATCCGGCACCAGCTCGCCCGCCAGCGCGAGACGCACCGATTTGGCGACCGCGATGCCCGCCTTCTCCTGCGCCTCGCCCGTGGAGGCGCCCAGGTGCGGGGTGCACACGACCTGGTCGAACTCGAAGAGCGGCGAGTCGGTGCACGGCTCGCTCGCGTACACGTCCAGACCCGCGCCGGCGACCCGGCCCTCCTTGAGCGCGGACGCCAGTGCCGCCTCGTCGACGATCCCGCCGCGGGCGGCGTTGACGAGGCGCACGCTCGGCTTGACCTTGTGCAACGCGTCGTCGCCGATCAGGCCGAGGGTCTCCGGGGTCTTGGGGAGGTGGACGGTGATGAAGTCCGAGACCTCCAGCAGCTCGTCCAGGGAGAGCAGCTTCACGCCCATCTGCGCGGCCCGGGCGGGCTGCACGAACGGGTCGTAGGCGACGACCTTCATGCCGAACCCGGACATCCGCTGGGCCACCAGCACGCCGATCCGGCCCAGACCCACGACGCCGAGGGTCTTCTCGCTCAGCTCCACGCCGGCGTACTTGCTGCGCTTCCACTCGCCGTTCTTCAGCGCGGAGTTGGCCTGCGGGATGTTACGGGCCGTCGCGATGAGCAGACCGCAGGCGAGCTCGGCGGCGGTGACGATGTTGGAGGTGGGAGCGTTGACCACCATGACGCCCGCCTTGGTGGCCGCGGGCACGTCGACGTTGTCGAGCCCGACGCCCGCGCGGGCCACCACCCTGAGCTTCCGCGCCGCGGCGATCGCCTCGGCGTCCACCTTGGTCGCCGAGCGCACCAGGACGGCGTCCACATCGGCGAGGGCGGGGAGGAGCTCGGATCGGTCGGCGCCGTTGCAGTGCCGGATCTCGAAGTCCGGGCCGAGCGCGTCGACGGTGGCGGGCGAGAGCTCTTCGGCGATCAGTACTACGGGCTTGCTCACGTGGTCTCCAGTCCTGGCGGATCATCCTCGCCGCGGGCGGCGGTCAGTCGTTGGAGGGGTCATCCCCGCGGGGGCAGGGCAGACGCACGACGCTGTGAGCCTGTGGCGCACTTGGCCTGTGTGCAGTGTAGCTACGCGGCGCGGCAGGGGTGGGCCCCTCCCGCCGAGCACACGCCGCCGCAGGGGGTGCGGGCGCGGGATGCGGGCGGGGTGCGGGCGCCTCCGGAGCCC
>NZ_JBOHCV010000572.1:0-6250 GCF_050698815.1 Streptomyces sp. | reverse complement strand
TCGCGCATCGTCAGCGTCTCGTCGAAGTGGTACCCGGTGTCCACGAAGAGCAGGTCCGTGCGCGTCCTGGTCGACCGCGCGACCCGGGCGACGATGTCGACGAGCACCGCGTCGGCCATGGAGGACGTGATCGCGAAGCGCGCGCCGAAGGTCCGCACCGCCCACCGCACGATCACCTCCGGCGAGGCGTCCTCGAGGCGCCAGGCAGCACGCCGGGCCAGCGCCTCGCGGTTGGCGGCCAGGTCCGGACCGAGCAGGTCGTACGTCGGCATCGGGCTCAGCAGCGCCGCACTCATGTCGGACCCACCAGGCCGACCAGCTTCAGCGAGAACACCCGGGTGCAGCTGCTGCAGTGCCAGGCACCGTGGGTGTCCTCGTGGGGTCGGAGGTCCTCGTCGCCGCAGAAGGGGCAGTAGAACGGCACCGCGCGGGCCTCACTCACCGGAGATCACCCTCGTCGGCGCGGGCGACCCACTGCGCGAAACGCTCGCCATCGGCCCGCTCGGCGACGAAGCGGGAGACGACCCGCTCGACGTAGCCGGCCAGCTCGTCGGCAGTGACCTTGTGGCCGCGCAGCTTGCGCCCGAAGCCGGCATCGAGCCCGACACCGCCGCCGAGGTGCACCTGGAAGCCCTCCACCTGGGCGCCGTCCGGGCCGGGCACCAGCTGGCCCTTGAGCCCGATGTCCGCGACCTGGATCCGGGCGCAGGAGTTGGGGCATCCGTTGACGTTGATGGTCAGCGGGACATCGACGTCGGGCAGCGCGGCCTCGAGCTCGTCGATCACCTTGGCCGCCCGGGCCTTGGTCTCGACGATGGCCAGCTTGCAGAACTCGATGCCGGTGCAGGCCATCGTGCTCCGCCGGAAGGTCGAGGGCCGGGCGCTGAGCCCGAGCGCGTCGGCCGCGTCGACCAGGGCGTCCACCTGCTCGGCCGGGACGTCGAGGACGACGACTTTCTGGTGCGGTGTGGTGCGTACCCGCGTCGAGCCGTGCGCCTCGGCGACGTCCGCGAGCCGCACCAGGGTCGAGCCGGACACCCGCCCGACCGTCGGCGCCAGCCCGACGTAGAACAGGCCGTCGGTCTGCGGGTGGACACCGACGTGGTCGCGGGGGCCGGCCGGGGCGGCGGGCGCCGGGCCGTCGACCAGGCGGCGGCCCAGGTACTCGGTCTCGAGCACCTCACGGAACCGCTCGACGCCCCAGTCGCTGACCAGGAACTTGATCCGGGCGCGGGTGCGCAGCCGCCGGTAGCCGTAGTCGCGGAAGACGGACACGATGCCCTCGTGGACGTCCGCGACCTCCTCCAGCGGGACCCAGGTGCCCAGCCGCACACCGAGCTTGGGGTTGGTGGACAGCCCGCCGCCGACCCAGACGTCGAAGCCCGGCCCGTACTCGGGGTGTTCCACCCCCACGAACGCCACGTCGTTGATCTCGTGCGCGACGTCGAGCAGCGGTGAGCCGGAGACGGCGGTCTTGAACTTGCGCGGCAGGTTGGAATAGGCGGGGTTTCCGATGACCCGGCGGTGGATCTCCTCGATGGCGGGCGTGCCGTCGATGATCTCGTCGGCGGCGATCCCGGCGACGGGCGAGCCGAGGATCACCCGGGGCGTGTCGCCGCAGGCCTCCGTGGTCGAGAGCCCGACGCCCTCCAGCTGCCGCCAGATCTCCGGCATGTCCTCGATCCGGATCCAGTGGAACTGGACGTTCTGCCGGTCGGTGATGTCGGCGGTGCCGCGGGCGAACTCCTGCGAGATCTCCCCGATGACGCGCAGCTGCTGCGTGCTCAGCTGCCCGCCGTCGATCCGGACGCGGAGCATGAAGTACTCGTCGTCCAGCTCCTCCGGCTCCAGGATCGCCGTCTTGCCGCCGCTGATGCCGGGCTTGCGCTGGGTGTAGAGACCCCACCAGCGCATCCGCCCGCGCAGGTCGGCGCCGTCGATCGAGTCGAAGCCCCGATGGGCGTAGATCGTCTCAATGCGTGTCCGCACATTGAGACCGTCGTCGTCCTTCTTGGTCTGCTCGTTGCCGTTCAGCGGAGTGAAGTGACCAGCGGCCCACTGGCCCTCGCCGCGGTGGCGGCCGGCCTTGCGGCGGGTCGGTGCGGAGGTGGGCTGCTGTGGAGTGTCGGCCATGGCGGTGGGTCCTTCGGGTCATCCTCGGGCGGACGGAGACGGTCTCCCGTGGCGGTCCTGGGCAGCGGGCAACGCTCATGGGTTCGCCTGACCTGTGCGTACGCGCGCAGCACGGGGGCAAGGTCAGGAGAGCCGGAGCGCTTGGGTGCACCCCCGGCCGAGGACCGGGGGAGGGGGGAAGCCTGCCCGCGACGGTGCGGGCGGCTTCGGGATCGGCGGTGCTGGGACTGTCAGCCCGCCGGACAGATGGCGCTGGACATGCGGCCGAGGTCGACGTGACGTCGACTCACCAAGGCGATTCCGGCGCGAGACATGACGGAAGCGTCGCACGGTGCTTATCGGCCAGTCCACCAATATCCACAGTGTGGACAGAAACGTCCTGGATGATGAGACCGTGTGGGTCGGGTCACATCGGGCGGCCGTCTCGATTCAGCCATCCGCCGTGGGCGCGACCGGCGCCACGGGAGTCACCGGCTCCTCGGTCACCTCGGTGGCGTATCGGCGGAAGCCGCGCCGCTCGTAGTTGCGCAGCGCGTGCGGGCCGTCCTGGCTGCAGGTGTGCACCCACACCCGCTTCGTCGCCGGTCGCTGGGGCCACCGTTGGGCCAGGTCCCAGGCCCGCGCGGTCCCGTACGAGAGCAGGTGCCCGCCGATCCGCCGCCCGCGGAAGGCGGGGAGGAGACCGCAGTAGCTGATCTCGACGGTGCCCTCCGGCTGGCCCTCCAGCTCGATGAAGCCGGCGGGTGTGCCCCGCTCGTACGCCACCCACGTCTCCACGCCCGGGCGGTCGACGAATTCGCGCCAGCGCGCGTACGTCCACGGCAGCCGGTCCGTCCACGCCACGTCCGAGCCGACCGCGGTGTAGAGGAACCGGCTGAAGTCCGGGCTGGGCACCTCGGCCCGTTCGATCCGGATCGCGGACGCCGTGTCCGGTACCCGGGCGGGCCGCAGGTCCTCGGGCGAGGTCTGCTCCAGGTACCAGGTGGTGACCGTCACGGTTCCCCCGCTCATCGCTTCTCCTCCGCCCCGGCCCGCGTGATCCTGCGAACCCGCAGCCCCCGCATCCGGTTCAGCGCGGCGGCGGTCTCGAAGCGGCGCGGCACCGCGAAGTCCTCGTCCCGCACGGACAGCAGTGGGCCCGCGCCCGCCGCCAGGTCCGCGTCGAGCAGATCCAGCGCCTCGGTGAGCGTACGGTCGCCGTCCACGTGCCCCCGGCGCACCAGCAGCTCCAGCGCGAGACCGATCCCGGTCACCTGCCGCGGGTCGGCGATCTGCTCGACCGCGCGCAGGTCCACCTCGTGGTCGCCGAAGCTCAGGGCGTCCTCGCCGCGCGCCCGTACCTTCCTGCGCCCCCGCGCGTCGGCTTGCAGCGACGCCGGGTCGGGGCTGCGGTGCACGACTGGCGGGAAAGGCCGACCAGAACCAGCCTCGGTGTGCCGCCCCGTCGGTACGGACGCGACCTCGCGGGCCCGCACGGTGACGTCCGAGGGCCGGTAGGCGTCCATCATCAGCACCCGGTCGGCGACCTCCAGATAGTCCCCCGATCCGCCCATGACCAGCACCGTCGAGACCCCGTGCTCCGTGTGCAGGGAGCGTACGGAGTCCACCAGCGGGGTCAGCGGCTCCCGCTCCTTGGCCACCAGGGCCTGCATGCGGGCGTCGCGGATCATCAGGTTGGTGGCGGCGGTGTCCTCGTCGATGAGCAGCACTCGCGCGCCGGCCTCCACGGCCTCGCACAGGGACGCCGCCTGTGAAGTGGAGCCGGAGGCGTTGTCGGTGGAGAAGTCGGTGGTGTCCGAGCCGTCCGGCAGCCGGCCCACGAAGGCGTGCACGTCGACCCGCTCCACCCGGCGCCCGTCCTCGGCCCGCAGCTTCACCGTGTCGGGCCGGGCGACCACACGTTCACGGCCGTCGCCGGGCACGTGGTCCCAGATGCCGGTCTCCAGGGCGCGCAGCAGCGTCGACTTGCCGTGGAAGCCGCCGCCGACGATCAGGCTCACGCCCTCGCGCAGCCCCATGCCGGTCACCGGACCCGCGTGCGGCAGCTCCACCGTTACCCGCAGGCCCTCGGGAGAGGCGAACGGCACGACGCCCGCGCCGCTCGCCGGGCGGTCGTCGACGCCGCTGCCGCGCGGCAGCACCGCACCGTCGGCCACGAACGCGACCAGACCCAGCCCGGGAAGCGCCGCGCGCAGCGCGTCGGAGTCCTCGACGGTCTCCACGAACTCCCGTACGGCGCCGGCATCGAGCGACGCGTACCGCAGCGCGCGCCCGGCGATCGCCGGCACGGTCCGGCACAGCAGGCGCTGTGCCTCCCTGGCGTCGATGCGGCGGCCCTTGCCCGGCAGCGCGAGACCGAAGCGGAGCGTGACGCAGCCGTCGTCGGCGACCTGGCAGGAGCCGCGGTCCAGTACTTCCTGGCCGCCGCCGTCGACCTTCAGCGCCCTTTCACCCTCCGCGGCCCCGGCCGCGCGCCGGGCCAGGAAACTCGCCAGCGCCCGCCGCCGTACCGGGGTGCGCCACAGCTCCGGCGGGAACCCGGCCGGCCCGGCGGGCACGTGCACCACCACCCGCGCGGGCGGCGCGAAGGGGTCGGCCTGCGCCCGTACCAGCTCCAGCGTCGCCCCCGAGCCGGCAAGGGCGTCGGCGCCGTCGGCGCCGTTCATGGCGGGCAGCTCCCAGCTGCCGACCAGGCCCTTGTAGCGCCCGTACTGCGCGCCGTCCAGACGCGCGAGCTGCTGCTCGAGACCGCCGCGCGGCGCCCGCGTCCGGACGTCCCCCTGCTGCTGCCGTGGCACTGCGTCCGTCCCTTTCCGCCGGTGTCCGTCTGCGACCGGACGATACCCACCGCTCGGCGGCGGCCGCTCCGCGCCCGTGCCCGTGACCGGGACCGCCGCATCCGTGCCCGCTTTCCGCCCGTCCGCGGCAATCCTCCTTTGACAGGGTCCCGGGCGGCTGCTGGACTCCAGCGCGAGCCGTGCACCGCCGAACCGTTGAGGTCCCCCATGACCACCCCAGTCCCCGCCGGCGATCCCGCCGCCGACCCCGTCGCCGTGCTCGGCGAATGTGTCGCCGACGCCTTCGTCAGGCCCGCTACCGGGCCCGTCCGTACGCTCGCGATCGGGCTGGACGTGCTGCCGGGCGGCGGCCCCGCGAACACCGCCGTCGCACTGGCCCGGCTCGGCACCCCGACCCGGTTCCTCGGGCGGCTGTCCGCGGACGTCTTCGGCCGTCTCTTCCGCGACCACCTCGCCGGGTCCGGTGTGGATCTGAGCCGTGCCGTCGCCGCCAGCGAACCCAGCACCCTCGCTGTCGCCGACCTCGACGAGGAGGGCCGCGCCGACTACTCCTTCCACGCCGAGCACACCGCCGACTTCGGGTGGACGCCGCAGGAGCTGGCCGCGGCCGCCCACGGCCCGGTCTCCTGCCTGCACACCGGCTCCCTCGCGCTCGTACGGCCGCCCGGCGGGCAGGCGGTCGAGGAACTGCTCGCGGAGGTACGGGGGCGCGCCACGGTCTCCATCGACCCCAACGTGCGGCCACTGCTCGTGGACCCCGGCGCGTACCGGCGGGCGCTGCCGCGCTGGTGCGCCGCCACCGACATCCTGCGGCTCTCCGACGACGACCTGGCCCACCTCGCGCCCGCGGGCACCTCGCCGGAGCAGGCCGCCGACACCTTCCACGCCGACGGCGCGCGGCTCGTCGTCATCACCCTCGGCGCGGACGGCGTCTTCGCCTCTCTGGAGGGGGAGCGGCTGCGCGCGTCCGCGCCGCCGGTGTCGGTCGTCGACTCGGTCGGGGCGGGCGATTCCTTCATGGCGGGCTTCCTGCACTCCCTGCACAGGGCGGGCGCGCTGGGCGGCCGGCTCGACGCGCTCCGTGGCGATCAGGTCACCGACGCCCTCGCCTTCGGCGCCCGCGTCGCCGCCGCGGTCTGCGCCGTACGTGGCGCGAACCCGCCATGGCGGAGGGAGCTGGCCGGGTTCTAGCGTTCTTGCGTTCCGAACGCCGCACCCCGGTCAGCGCTCAGCCACCGCCCAGCCGGGAGGCACAGAACGACGGCGGCGGCTGGTCGGTCACGGTGTGAGGTGAGGCGGAGGCGGCAGATACGTTAAGG
>NZ_JBOHCV010000571.1:0-3831 GCF_050698815.1 Streptomyces sp. | reverse complement strand
GCGGGGGGCCTTGGTGATGCGGTTGTCCGGCCAGCTGCGGTCGGGGATGTCGACAGCCTCGTACTGCCCGTACCGGTGCACCGGCATTCCGGAGGGCCGCTGCCGTACGGTCGCCGCAGTGATGGGCGTGGGACGGCCGAGCCCGGTCGCAGCGGGCGCGGCAGCCGGGACGGAAGATGTGGGCGCGGTGGATCCGGTGGATTCGGCGGAAGTCATGATGCGTGGGCTCCTGGTCGCGGAGAAAGCTCCGCGTGAGTGGGCTTCGAGGGCCGACGGTGGCAGCACCGATCTCCGCGGGGAGGGGGCCGGCCGTACGACTACAGACCCTCGCCGCGGCAGCTAAGAAGCAGCAGCCCGAAACGCATGATGGGCCTGAGTCTAACGGAGACCGCCCGAGATCCAAGAGCCCGTATCACCATGCGGGACAGGTGCGGGAGGCGTCGGGGATGGGGCGTCACCCGGTACGCGAGTCGCCCCTGGCGGTCCGCGAGTTGAGGCTTGTGTACCCCTTCGTACGAATCATGGCAGCAAGCAGTGACAGTGTGATGACTCTGTGCCACGTTTTCTGTATGAACGCACCCTCAGCGCGTACGGATGCCCGACACCCCGTCTTCTGCACGATCATCCCGCCGCACCTCCTGGACCGGCTCTCCCGGTCCGGCGACCCCGTGGTCTTCGAGGCGGCCCGCCGCACCCTGGAGCACGACGCCCTGCAGCGCACCAGGCGCCGGATCACCACCGTCCGGATGACCGCTGGCGTGGTCGCCCCTAGGCGGCCGGAGGAGGACAAGAAGCCGAAGCGCACGATCAGCGACGCGCGGAACAAGGAGGAGCTGCCCGGGACGACGGTGCGGAAGGAGGGCGAGGGGCCCGTCGCGGACGCCAGCGTCAACCGCGCGTACGCGGGCCTCGGCGCGACCTTCGACCTCTACCTCGCCGCCTTCTCCCACTACTCGATCGACGACGCGGGCCTGCCCCTGGACGCGACGGTCCACTACGGCGAGAAGTACGGCAACGCCTTCTGGGACGGTCACCGCATGGTCTTCGGAGACGGCGACGGGGAGATCTTCCGCGACTTCACGCTGCCGGTCGACGTCATCGGCCACGAACTCACCCACGGGGTCACGCAACACACCGCGAACCTCGCCTACTTCGGCCAGTCCGGCGCGCTCAACGAGTCCGTCTCCGACGTCTTCGGCTCCCTCATCAAGCAGTACGGGCTGGGCCAGACCGCCGACCAGGCGGACTGGCTGATCGGCGTCGGCCTGTTCACGGACAACGTCGAGGGCACGGCGCTGCGTTCGATGAAGGCGCCCGGCACGGCCTACGACGACGACGTACTCGGCAAGGACCCGCAACCCGCGACCATGGCCGACTACGTCCACACCGGCTCCGACAACGGCGGCGTGCACATCAACTCCGGCATCCCCAACCACGCCTTCTACCAGCTGGCCACGGAGCTGGGCGGCCACGCCTGGGAGCGCGCGGGGCAGATCTGGTACGACACCCTCCGCTCGCCCGCCCTCACCCCGGACGCGGACTTCGCCGCCTTCGCGGGCGTCACGGTGGCCGCGGCCGACAGCCGCTACGGGGACGGCAGCGCGGAGCGGGAGGCGGTGCTCAAGTCGTGGTCCCTGGTGGGCGTCACGCCGGCCCAGGCTGCCGCCGAGACCCCGGCAAGCAGCACCGCGTAACGCCCGGACGCGGGAGGATGGTCCTATGCGTATCACCGTCACCCGCACGGGCGGCTTCGCGGGACTGACCCGCCGCGCCACCCTGGAGACCGGCGGCCGTCCGGACGCCGACGCGCTGGCCGCGCTGGCCCGCAGCGCCCTCGCCGAGGGCGGCAAGGATCGGCCCGCCGGCGTACCGGACGGCTTCCACTACGAGATCGAGATCGACGGCGACACCGGCCACTGCGCCGACCCGCGCCTCACCGAAGCGCAGTCGGCGCTGGTCAGGACGGTGCTGAAGGAGGGCGCCTGAAAGCTCCTGTCAGAAGTCAGAAGCCCAGCCTGCGCAGCTGCTTGGGGTCGCGCTGCCAGTCCTTGGCGACCTTCACATGCAGATCCAGATAGACGGGCGTGCCCAGCAACGCCTCGATGTGGCCACGCGAGGTCGTGCCGACGTCCTTGAGCCGCTTGCCCTTGGGGCCGATGACGATGCCCTTCTGGCTGGGGCGCTCGATGAAGATATTGGCGTGGATGTCGAGCAGCGGCCGGTCCGCCGGACGGTCCTCGCGGGGCAGCATCTCCTCCACGACGACAGCGATGGAGTGCGGCAGCTCGTCCCGTACGCCCTCCAGGGCCGCCTCCCGGATGAGCTCGGCGACCATGACCTGCTCGGGCTCGTCGGTCAGGTCGCCGTCCGGGTAGAGGGCGGGGCCCTCGGGAAGGAGCGGCACCAGCAACTCCGGCAGCAGCGCGACCTGTTCACCGGCGACGGCCGAGACCGGCACGATCTCGGTCCACTCCAGGCCGGTCTCCTTGCCGAGCCGGTCGATGGCGATCAGCTGCTCGGCCAGCGCCCTGGAGTCGACCAGGTCGGTCTTGGTGACCACGGCGACCTTCGGGGTCCGCTTGAGCCCGGCCAGTTCGGCGGCGATGAAACGGTCGCCGGGGCCGATCTTCTCGTCGGCGGGCAGGCAGAAGCCGATGACGTCGACCTCGGCCCACGTCGTACGGACGACGTCGTTGAGCCGCTCACCCAGCAGCGTGCGCGGCTTGTGCAGGCCAGGGGTGTCGACCAGGACGAGCTGCGCCTCGGGTCGGTGCACGATGCCGCGCACCGTGTGCCGGGTGGTCTGCGGGCGAGTGGAGGTGATCGCGACCTTCGTGCCCACCAGCGCGTTGGTGAGCGTCGACTTGCCCGCGTTCGGGCGGCCCACGAAGCACGCGAACCCGGAACGGTGCGGTTCGGCGGCGGCGTCGGCGGCGGCGTCGGCTTCGGCGTCGGCGTCGGCGTCGGCGTCGGCGGCCTCGGAGGCGGGTGAAGGGGCGTCCATGCCGACCATTGTCCCCGATCGGGTGAGTGCCGATGACCGCCCCGGCCGCGCTGCCGGCGCCCTCAGCCCGCCGTCACCGTGGCCCGCACGTTGCCGTCCGTGCCCGCCAGCAGCACGGTCGTATCCGCTCCGCCCAGGTCGTGCACGGCGGCCAGATCCGCCGCCGGGATCAGCTCCGCCGCCGATACGACGGCGGCGGCCTCCAGCGAGGCCGCGCCGGACGCGACCGCCATCGCCACGGCCGTCCGCAGCGCGCTCAGCTCGAGCGAGGCCAGCGCGACCGAGCCCGCCACATATGTACGGCCCATGTCGTCCCGCACGGCCGCCCCCTCCGGCACCCCGTTCCGCGCCCGGGCGCTGCGCGCCAACGTCACGAGCTTGCGGTCCTCGGGGTCCAGCCCCTGGTCACTCTGGTCAGTCATGCGCCCGAGCCTATGCGGTCGTCGTCGGCCCGGTCAGGGCCGGTCCAGCAGCAGACGCTCACGACGGGGGAGACCGGCGACCACCAGGTCCCACGAGTCCTCGATCATCTCCCTGACCATGTCGTCCGGGAGGGTGCCGTCGAGGGTGAGGGTGTTCCAGTGCCGCTTGTTGAGGTGGTATCCGGGCCTGATCGCCTCATGCGCCGTCCTCAGCTGTACGGCCAGCTCCGGCTCGCACTTCACGCTCACCTCCAGCGGGTGCCCGTCCAGCGCGCTCAGGGCGAAGAGCTTCCCGCCCACCTTGAAGACGGACACCTCCGGATTGAACGGAAAGTCCTCGCTCGCTCCGTTCAGCCCGAGGCAGTACGTGCGCAGCTCGTCCGGTGTCATGGCCTCAGGATCCCA
>NZ_JBOHCV010000570.1:0-6046 GCF_050698815.1 Streptomyces sp. | reverse complement strand
GGGCCGCGCCACCCGGGGGCCCGGGCCGCCGCTGCGCCCGTCGCCCATGCCGAGCTGCGTCACCGTCACCGGCCGTCCCAGTCGCCGCGACAGGGCCTCGGCGATGAAGCCCTGCACGCGCGGGGACGGACGGGCGCCGCGCAGCCAGTGGGCCACGGAGGTGCGGTCGTAGCCCAGCCGGACGCCCGCCTCGGCGGCCGCCCGCCCGATGGCGCGGGCGAACGCCTCCTGTGTCCACTCGGTCTCCGCCAGCAGGAGGCGCAGCGGAGCGTTCGGTGTCGGGTCACGGCGGTGGTGGTCAGCGGGCTGCACGGCCGACCACCCGGCAGCTCTCGAAACGGAATCGGATCGGGTCATTCATTTCGCGGCCCTCCTCAGGTGCTCCCCACGCGCCTCGCGTGCGGAGTGAACCCAGCGAACCGCGGCTTCCGCTTCCTCGGAAGGATGTGCGCTGCGCACGCACAGGTGGGACTTTCACACCCCGTGTGAACGGATGTCCGTTACTCTGCGAAACAAGGGTTGTTCGACCGGAGGGCGGACATGGAGCCCAACACCCAACTGGACGTGCTGCTTGACCAGTCCGGAATCTCCCGGGCCGGTCTGGCCGTCCGGATCAACCGTCTCGGCCGCGAGGCTGATGTCACTCTGCGTTACGATCATACGGCCGTCGCGCGCTGGTTGAAGGGGCAGCGCCCGCGCGGCAGTGTGCCGGAGCTGATATGTGAGGTGCTGGGCGCGCGGGTCGGCCGCGTCCTCACCCTCGCCGACATCGGGATGGGCGGCCCACCGGCCTCGTCGTCCCCGGCATCGGAATCCGCCGCGGGGGAGTACGGGGACGCGGGGCAGGGAGCCACTCTGGGCCGGTTCGTGGAGCGGGCGGCGCTGTCCTGGCGGTCCGACCAGCTGCACGCCGCCCCCGTCAGCAGGACAGCCCGGCCGGCTGCCCGGCCCGCCCTGCTGACGGGTGCGGCGGCGGTCGCGCCCGTATGGGAGTGGGAGAACCCGCCCGAGGACCTGGACGTGTCGCACGAGGGTGTGCGGGAGGTGTCGGAGGTCGACGTGGCGGTGCTGCACGCGGCGCGCGGCCACTACGAGCACTTGTACCGCAACGCGGGCGGCGTGGTGACGCGTCCCCGCGTCGTCGGCTTCCTCACCGGCGCGGTGGCGCCGCTGCTGCGCGGCGGGTACGACGACCGCACCGGACGTGAACTGTGCCGCGCCGCCGGTTCGCTGGCCGCCGTCAGCGGCATCTGCGCGTACGACGCGGACGCGCAAGGACTCGCTCAGCGCTACTTCCATCAGGCGCTGCGGCTGGGCAAGGCCTCCGGCGACCGGCTCTTCGGCGGCTACGTCGTGGCGTTGCTGGTCAACCAGGCGCTGTTCCTGGGAGACAACCGGCGCGCCATCGCCTGTGCGGAGGCGGTGTTACGCACACCCGGGTCGCACTCGACACCGGCCCTGGCGACCGACCTGTACGCGATGCAGGCGAAGGCGTACGCACGGCTCGGTGACCGGCGGGGGGCGCACAGCTGCATGGGCAGCGCTGAGACGTTCTCCACCCGGATCCGCCCGGAGGAGGAGCCGGAGGAGACCGGCTACGTCGAACCGGGCCTTGTGCAGGTGCGATTGGCGGAGGCGCTGCTCGTACTCGGAGAGCTGGGAGCCGCCGGCCGGTATGCCTTGGAGGCGGCCAGGGCACCCGCCCATGTGCGTGGCCGGGTCAACCGGCTGGCCACCCTCACCGACGTGGAGCTGCGGAGCGGTTCGACGGAGCGCGCCGCGGAGGCGGCGGTGCGGATGGTCGAATACGCGCAGGGCATCGAATCGCAGCTGCTGCGGCAACGGATGCGCAGGGCGCGGGAGCATCTGCTCCGGTATCCGGGGACGCCGGTCGCCGAGGCGGCGAAGCTGATCGAGGAGGCGTTACGGGTGCCCCTCTGAGCGAGGGCGGCCGGCGCCGCGCTTGCCTCGGGCGGCTGCCGCAGCATGCTGGGATGTGCCCAACCTCCGTCCGGAAGGGGGCACATACGTGCGATGGAAGAACCTGGGTGAGCACACGGTGTACGAGAACCAGTGGTTACGGGTCAATCTGGCGGACGTGCTGCTTCCCGACGGCCGCCACCTGGACCACTATCTGATCCGGCTCCGGCCGGTGGCGATGGCCACCGCGGTCAACGAGAAGAACGAGGTGCTGATGCTCTGGCGGCACCGCTTCATCACCGACAGCTGGGGATGGGAGCTGGCCGCGGGTGTGGTGGAGGAGGGCGAGGACCTCGCCGAGGGAGCCGCACGGGAGATGCTGGAGGAGACGGGCTGGCGGCCCGGACCGCTGCGGCATCTGATGACGGTGGAGCCGGCCAACGGGCTGATCGACGCCCGGCACCACATCTTCTGGTCGGACGGTGCCACCTACGTCGGCCACCCCGAGGACGACTTCGAGTCGGACAAGCGGGAGTGGGTGCCCCTCAAGGAGACGCCGGAGCTGATCGCCGACGGCGAGGTCCCGGCGGCGAACACGGCGGCGGCGCTGCTGATGCTGCACCGGCTGCGCTTCGGATGACCTGGTGCCGGGACGGGCACCAGCGGTCCCCGGCCGTGAGCCGGCCGGGGACCGAACCTGCCGGTTACGCGCTCCGCAGGAAGCTGTCGCCGTGCTGGGCGATGTGCTGCTCCAGCGCCGCCAGCGCCTGCTGCACCTCGGCGGGGGAGCCGCTGCCGCGCTGCTCCGCGTAGTAGGCGGCGCCCAGCTTGCGCAGCAGGTCGCTGCCCGCACGCTGCGCCTGGACCTCCCCCACCTTCTCCTTGCCCTGGGCCAGCCCGCGCTGTGCCTGCTCCCTGGCCTTGTCGAGAAAACCCGCCATGGTCCTGCCTCCTGATGATGTGTGCGTGGCCGTGTGTGCCCTTGGTCACCCAACGTATGCCGTGATCAGCCCGTTCCCCGGGTCGGGCGCCGCCGAGTGGCTGACATAGCGTGGGTCCATGACCTCTGGTGACCGTGACCGCACCGGGGCCGCCGCACCCGCATCCCGGCCCACCACCTCGCGCAGCAGCGCCGAGGGCGGGCACGCCGGTGGCACGGTCGGCGCGGTCGGCATGGTGATCGGCAGCGCCATGTCGCTGCAGTTCGGCTCTGCCGTCGCGGCCACGCTGTTCCCGCGCGCGGGCGCACTGGGGGTCGTCGCGCTCCGGCTGGTCTTCTCGGCGCTGCTCATGCTGCTGGTGTGCCGACCACGGCTGCGTGGCCACCCGCGTACGGACTGGGCAGCCGTCCTCGGGCTCGGGATCGCCCTCGGCACGATGAACACGCTCTTCTACCAGGCCATCGACCGCATCCCGCTCGGTCCCGCGGTCACCCTCGAATTGCTGGGCCCGCTCGTCCTGTCCGTCGTCGCCTCAAGGCGTCTGCTGAGCCTGCTGTGGGCCGGGCTGGCACTGGCCGGGGTCGCGCTGCTGGGCAGCAGCGGCTTCGGGCAGCTCAACTTCGCCGGCGTCGGTTTCGCGCTCTCGGCGGGTGTCATGTGGGTCGCGTACATCATCTTCAACTCCCGTACGGGCGCCCGCTTCCCCAAGGCCGACGGGCTCGCCCTGGCCATGGGCGTCGCCGCCCTGGTCAGTGCGCCGCTCGGGGTGGCCGACGCCGGCAGCGCGCTGCTGGACCCGGTGACGCTGGGGCTGGGCGCGGCGGTGGCCGTGCTCTCCTCCGGAGTGCCGTACACGCTGGAGCTGTTCGCGCTGCGCAGGCTCCCGGCAGCCACCTTCGCCCTGCTGATGAGCCTGATGCCGGTGGCCGCGGCGACCGCGGGGTTCGTGGTGCTCGGACAACGCCTGGAGCCGCTCGAACTGGTGGCCATCGCCATGGTCATCGTCGCCAGCATGGGGGCGGTGCGCACTCCGCCCGTACGGACCGAGCCCCGCCAGGTCATAGGCTGAGCCGGTGAGTGAACGGCAGGTGGTCGGCTGGAGCGAGGACGACGGCGAGCGGTCGGCCCGGTGGCGTTCCGAGAGCGGGGCGAAGCCGCCCCGGCACATCCGCCCCGCCGACGACCGGATGCCCGCCGACGCCGCCTACAAGCTGGTCTGCGAGGGGACCGCGCTCCTGTGGCGCGGCGACTTCCAGGGCGCGCGCCAGCTGCTCGCCGCACTGCGCCGCCGGGTCGACCGTAAGTCCGCCAAGGCCGGCGCCGGTCCGCGCGAGAACTTCCACCTCCAGCGGCAGGCCCAGTCCCGGCGCGCCCGGCTGCTGGGCATGCTGCTGGTCCCGCTGGACTCCGACGCCGCCCACGGATACGCCGTGCCGCTGCGCCGCGCCCCCGACGTGCGGGAGGCGTGCGCGGAGGCGTACGGGCCGCCGGAGTCCGGCGAGGAGACCTCCCTGGTCGCGCTGCGCGAACTGCTCGGCCTCATCGGAGCGCACGAGTGGCGGCGCAAGGGGGTGCCGGTCCCGGCGCTCGGCGGTGACCGTGTGCACCCGGCCTACGGCGTCTTCTCGCCGGTGCGCGGCGAGTACGTCGACCTGGTGGCCCGGACCGAACTGCCCGCCGGTGAACTGGCCTACGACATCGGCACCGGCACCGGCGTGCTCAGCGCGGTGCTGGCCCGGCGAGGAGTGCCCAGGATCGTCGCGACCGACCAGGACCCGCGCGCGCTGGCCTGCGCCCGCGCGAATCTCGACCGGCTCGGCGCGTCCGGGCGGGTGACGGTCGTGCAAGCGGACCTCTTCCCGGCAGCGGCGGACGCCGGGCGCGCCTCGCTCATCGTCTGCAATCCGCCATGGCTGCCCGCCAAGCCCACCTCGCCGCTCGAACACGCCGTCTACGACCCCGGCAGCCGCATGCTGCGGGGCTTTCTCGACGGACTGACGGACCATCTCACGGCGGACGGGGAGGGCTGGCTGATCCTCTCCGACCTCGCCGAGCACCTTCAGCTGCGTACCCGCGAGGAGCTGCTCGGCTGGATCGGGGCCGCGGGCCTGCGCGTCGTGGGGCGCGAGGACATCCGCCCCCGGCACCCTCGGGCCGCCGACCCCGACGATCCGCTGCACGCCGCCCGCGCGGCCGAGATCACCTCGCTGTGGCGGCTCGCTGCCCGTTAGCGGCCGGACGAGGCCCGCACCGAGACGGCGGTGAGGATGAATCCGGAGCGCACCAGCCAGCGGCCCGCGAAGGCGGTCACCGGGCGGTCCAGGCCGGTCACCGGATCGGGGGTGAGCACAGCGGTGAAGGTTCCGCCGCCCGCCTCCACACCGGTGAACTCCACCCGTGCGTCGGAGAAGTCCAGCTCCGTGGACATCATCGGATACCAGGCCTTGTAGACGCTCTCCTTTGCGCTGAACAGCAGCCGCCCCCGCTGGACGGGACCGGCCCGCGCGTCGTCGGCCTGCGCGTCCTCCGCCCACGCGGCCTCCGCCGGCAGCGCGATCGACCCCAGCACGCCTTCGGGCAGCGGCAGATTGGGCTCGGCGTCGATGCCGAGGGCCATCAGGTCGCTGACACGTGCCACGGCTGCCGCCCGGTACCCGTCGCAGTGGGTCATGCTTCCCACCACCCCGGCAGGCCACACGGGAGCGTTGCGCGTGCCCGGCAGCAGGGGGGCGGGCGGGCGGCCGAGACCGGACAGCGCGCGGCGTGCGCAGACCCGTACGGTCGCGAACTCCCGTCGCCGTTTCGGCACCGCCTTGCCGAGCAGGGCCAACTCCTCCTCGTACAGGAGCTCTTCCCCGTAATCCTCGAACGTCTCGTGGCTCGCCGCGCTGTCCGGCAGCAGTTCGCCGATCACGGCTGCTGCTCCTCTTGCCGAGGGTGCGGGTGCGGCAGGATGCGGCGCGGCCCGGGCGGGCCGCCCCGGCGGCGCCACTCGCGCGGATAGCCGATGGAGACTTCTTCGAAGCGCACCCCGTCGTGCCACGTGGTCCGCGGGATGTGCAGGTGGCCGTAGACCACTGCCGTGACGTTGAAGCGGGTGTGCCAGTCCGCGGTGTGCACCGTCCCGCACCACTGTGCGAACTCCGGGTAATGCAGGATGTCGGTCGGCTCCCGCACCAGGGGGT